>JBMSJH010000157.1:0-5091 GCA_049418705.1 Aquirufa sp. | reverse complement strand
ATTAAAGCACTAATGGACAACAAAAAAGCCGATCATTTCTGATCGGCTTGCTCCCTCTCCTGGGCTCGAACCAGGGACCCCATGATTAACAGTCATGTGCTCTAACCAACTGAGCTAAGAAGGAATTTTGTTCCTATTGGGACTGCAAAAATAGGGGGCTAAATCATTAAATGCAAGATAGCCCCCTGTTTTTTTTCAATTTATTTCTTGTCAGCGGCCTTTTCTGCAGCTTTCGGATCCTTTTTCTTTACTAAGTCTCCTTCTTTCAACTTCTTAGCTACTGTGGCGTATGGACCGGAGATGATCTCTTGACCATCTTTCAAGCCTGATACGATTTCGATGTTTTCGAAATCAGAGATGCCTGTTTTCACTTGGATCATCTTCGCTTTGCCTTTTTCCATTACAAAAACGACTTCTTTCGTGTTTTCTTTGCGTTTTTTGGCCTCCAAAGCATCATTCGCATTCGTCGAATTCGTTCCATCCTCCTCTTTCTTTTCACCCTCTGCTACTGCACCTATTTCGCGCGTTGTCACAGACGATAATGGAACCGTTAAGGTATTGTCCTTTCTATTTGTCAAAATCTCCACAGACGCCGTCATTCCCGGCTTTAATGGATACGATAATTTGCCCTTGATCAAGTCTGCATAAGAAGAACGCAAAACACGAATCTTTACTTCGAATTCCGTCACCGCATCATTCGAAACAGCAGAAGCCGTTCCGCTTGAATTCGCTGAACTAGCAATCTCATAAACAACTCCTTTAAACTTGCGCTCGCTAGAAGAGAAGGCATCCACATCAATTAAAACTGTATCGCCGATGCTCACACGTGTGATGTCATTTTCGTTTACGTTCACGCGCACTTCCATTTTATTCAAGTTCGCGATACGCAACATTTCCGTACCCGCCATCTGCGAAGTACCTACGACACGCTCACCTAATTCAACGTTCAACTTAGAAATTATCCCGCTTTGAGGAGCATAAATCGTAGTCTTCGTTAAGTTTGTTTTCGCTTCTTTCAAAGTCGCCTGAGACGATTTCACGTTATAGTTAGCTGCATTCACGTTTGCTTTTGCCGCTTCTAAATCTTGTTTAGCAACCGTATAAGCAGATACGAATTGGTCAAAATCCGCATCAGAAATCACCTTGTCTTTGTGCAATTTCGCGTTACGATCGTAGTCGATTTTAGCTTTCGAAAGACGTGCTTCACTTTGGGCTAACACCGCCTTGCTTTGCTCCATGTTTGCTTTTGTGGCATTCATTTGAGCTTCCGCACGTGCTAAAAGAGACACATAGTTATCTGGACGAATCTTCAATAATTCTTGTCCAGCTACCACTGAATCACCTTCCGCCACGTTCAAGGAAACAATCTCACCAGAAACATCCGGTGATAATTTCACCTCTACCTCTGGCTGGATCTTTCCAGACGCAGACACCTTTTCAATGATCGTCGAACGAGATGCCTTCGCGAATTCTACTTCCGTAGGCTCGACCTTGCCGATCCACTCCATTTTTTTGGCTAGAAATAATCCACCAAAAATTAATACCACCGCGCCTCCGATGATCATCCAAGTCCGCTTACTGTTGTTGTTTGTTGCCATATTATTAGTCAATAGTCGCTAGTCACTAGTCGCCAGCAATGTTTATCTATACTCTCTACTCTATAATCTCTAATCTAAAAGGTTAAGCTTTTCCCCTGATAAAAATCCAAAATCTTCGTTCTAAACACGAAGTCGTATTTCGATTGAATCAAGCTCAAGCGTGCTTTATCTAAATTCGTTTTTTGTAAGTTATAGCTCACGAAGTCGATCGTTCCAGCTCCAAAACGGCTCTCTGCCGCACGGAAGGATTCTTCTAAAGCAGATACCTGTGAAAGGCCGGCCTCGTATTTCATCGCTGCATTATTTAAGTTCACGTAAGCTTGCTCGATGTTTTGGCGCAAGTTTTGGCGTGCTTTCGCTGCTTCAATAGAAGCGTTCTCGCGCTGTAAACTAGCTTGTGCAATTCTTGTTTTAGCTGCAAAACGCGTAAAAATAGGAATGTTTAAACCTACTGAAAGCACTTTGTTTTGCGTGTTATTCAACTGATCGAAATAGCTCATCGTTAACGCATTCGACTGGTTAGCCGACATGCTCGCGCTAAATGATAGGGTAGGGAGTGTTCCTGCTTTCGCAACCGAAATGCCTTTTAATGCACTCTGAACGCGCAAGTCAGCCGCTTTAACGAGGGGTTGAATGGCTAGGGCTTTGGCATATAAATCCTCAATTCCTGTATCATAGCCACTCGTACTAGGCGCAGGTACTTGAATGCGGTGTAATTCGATCGCCGTTATGCTCGAATCAATCAATAGTTGAATTAAAGTCAGTTTATTTAGGTCCAAAGAGCTCTGGAAATTTACCACATTCGACTCTTCACTCGCTAATTGCGCCTTCAAATCCAATAGGTTGGAGGGTGCTAAAGAGCCCGCATTGACTAATTTCTCGGTGCGCGTGATCTGTAATTTCGTGATCTCTGTTTGCGTCTTTGCGATGCTTAATTGATCCTCTGAATTCAGAATCGCCAGGTAGGCGAGTACCACTTGTAAAGAAATATTTTCCTTGATGGATGCTAAATCTTCTTGCGATGCCTTTAAGTTATAATCGTTCTGGAGAACCGTGTTACGGATTTGGCCCCCATTAAAAAGAAGCATTCCCGCGTTTAAACCTAAGTTATTGTAATTGATATTACGCGAATCGTAACCGTTCGTGAAAGGGTTAATACTACGGCCAAAACTCGCCGACTGATTAATATTCGCACTTAAATTAGGCAGCGCATTGTTCTTAGACTGCTGAAATTGCAATTGTGCATTGCGCAAACTCACCTCGTACGACTTCACGTTTAGGTTATGTTGCAACGCGATTTCCACCGCCTTCGTAAGCGATAGCTGCACCGTATTTGCGTTTGCCTGAATCGCCGAAGCGCTCTGAGCATTCACCTGCATTCCGCTAACGAAAAGGAGGGAGGTAAGACTAACTATTTTTAAGTACATAGGTCGACAATAAAATAATGTATGCAAAGGTAAACATTCCCCGGAAAGCCCCTCCTGATTTTAGGATAAACGGCAAGGGTTCAGGATAAAATCGCAGTTTAGGGTATTACTTGAAATTTTTCTTTGGCGACTTTTCGAGAGAACGCATTAAAATGCCACCACTCATATTCGATGGGCATAAAACCGGCCTGGGTCATCGCTTTGCGTAGGATGAGGCGATTTGCCAAAGCCTTAGCCGATAATTTCCCTGCTTTTAACAGCCTCGCTTCCTCTTTCGGATAGGCCATTTCGCCAAAAAAATCATATTTCGTCCCCATCTCCAGCGGCTTCCCTTTCTCATCTGCGACTGTTAAATCGATCGCACTTCCATAATTATGAATCGAATGCTCTTTCGGATCCGCCACATACGTGCGACGCTTTTCGGGTGTATATTGGGTTAATGTATTCCAAAGTTCCCACTGCTTCGAAAGCGGTCTCGCCGCATCATAAATCAACAAATGATAACCAGGATGCGCTTTTTCCAAATTCTCCTGCGCCTTCTTCAGCATCGCCACCGTCTCTTTCTGCAAATACGCGTGCGTCAAACAGCCGTACACGTCCTTGCCCATAAAATTATCAGAAGTCGCATATTTTAAATCCACTAGCACGCCTGGAACCTGCGCGGTAACCTCTTGAAGGCCCTGCTTTTGCATGGAAAGCTCGGCAGCGCAAATCGTTTTTTGTGCTTTTAGTGATAGGCTAAGTAGTAGGATAATTCCTGCTTTAGCGAAATGTCTCTTCATTTTGACGGAATTTTCCCTAAATTTAATCGTTTTTTACCTCTGTCAACCTATGGCTTTAAATTGGATTTGGTTTTTGTTCTTCGGTGTCGCGTTCGTCGTCGCCCTCATTCAATTCATTTTCTTCGGCAACGCCGACATCTTTAAAGTCCTAGTCGATGGCATGTTTGACTCCGCTGAAGTCGCGGTCATGAAAGTCGCACTTCCGCTAACCGGGGTGATGGCCTTCTTCATGGGTATCTTACAAGTAGGGGAGAAGGCTGGCGCAATCCACTTTTTAGCCCGCAAAATTCAACCCTTCTTCTCGCGCCTTTTCCCAGAAGTACCTAAAGACCACCCCGTTCACGGCCAAATGATCATGAACTTCTCCGCGAACCTGTTAGGCCTAGATAACGCGGCGACACCTTTTGGCCTAAAAGCGATGCAAGGTTTGCAGGACATCAATCCAGAAAAAGAAACCGCCTCGAACGCCCAAATCATGTTCCTCGTGCTCCACAGCGCCGGACCCGTTTTAATACCCCTTTCCATTATGGCACAACGGGCTATTTATGGTGCGCAAGATGCTTCTGACGTCTTTATTCCCTGCCTAATGGCTACTTACGCTGCCACCATCACAGGTTTAATCTTCGTCTCCATCAAGCAAAAAATACGTCTTTTCGACCCCGTTCTTTTTGGCTGGCTTTTCAGCATCACCGCTATTTTAGCCGGTATCTTATGGTACTTCAGCAGCCTCCCAAAAGAGCAAATCGACATCCAGTCCAAACTCTTCAGCAACGGCATCCTTTTCACCCTCATTTTCTCCTTCATCGCCGCGGCCTTTTATAAGAAAGTAGATATTTTCGGAACCTTCGTCGAAGGCGCCAAAGGGGGCTTCGAAACCTCCGTCCGCATCATTCCCTACCTCGTAGGAATGCTCGTAGCCATTTCTTGCCTTCGTAATTCCGGTGTTTTAGATTTCATCGTAGACGGCATGAAATTCGCCGTTAACAGCTTCGGCATCGACAACCGATTCACTGACGCCATGCCTACCGCCCTATTACACCCAGTCTCGGGTAGCGGTTCACGCGCCATGATGATCGACACGATGAAAACCTTCGGCCCAGATTCCTTCGCCGGCCGCCTTTCATGCGTCTTCCAAGGTTCTGCGGAAACCGTCCTTTTCGTCATCGCCCTTTACTACGGCTCCGTTCAAGTGCGCAATATTCGCTACACGCTGTGGGCGGGGTTGGCGGCTGATTTAGTGGGGATTCTGACGGCTATTTTTGTGAGTTATTTGTTTTTTGGATA
>JBMSJH010000156.1:0-5118 GCA_049418705.1 Aquirufa sp. | reverse complement strand
CAAAGCGGTTTTAGTGGGAGCGCTAGACCAGGTTTCTCCGGCCCACAATCCCGTGGTAAATAAGGCTAAATGCTTCCTTTCGATGTATTTAGCCCCTTTTTTATGGTATGTTTTGCCAAATTCAAAGACCTTAAGGTCTTTTTGGCGGCGGTTAATATTGTGTGCTAATACCTCTAATCCCGCGAAAGACATGTGCTGTCTCATGACACCTAAATCCTCTGAAAGGCGATTCAAGATCTCTACCGTTTCGAATTGTAAATCTTTCTCGATAGCCTTGTGGGCATCAGCTTTAGTTAAAGAGTTGGTGATGATTTCTTGGAAACCTTTGGCCGTCAAAATCTGTGAGATATTCAACTGAACGCGTTCCTTATCTAACAATGGGAACTCCGAGATGAAGTTCGCACTCAAATGATCCGACAAAGGAATATTATCCAAGCCGTGGATGCGTAAAATCTCCTCGATGATATCTGCCTCTCTCGTCACATCCACGCGGTAAGCGGGGGAGATAGCCACGAATTCGTCGCCCTTATCTGCTTCGATTTTGAAATCCAATAAGGTCAGAATTTCTTTAATTCGCTCGGCCGCTAATTCAACACCAATGTATTGTTGCACCCGACGAACGCTAACCGGAATTTGTACTAAAGAAACCGGCGTTGGATAAAAATCGATCGGCTCAGACGTAATTTTTCCGCCAGCTAATTCTTGAATTAATTGAGCGGCGTATTCTAATGCAAATAGTTTCGCTTGGATATCTGTCCCACGCTCAAAACGGAACGAAGCATCTGTTTTCAGCCCGTGAATTTGGCTGGCTTTACGGATACGCTCTGGTTTGAAGTGAGCCACCTCTAGGAATACACGCGTCGTGGAGTCTTTAATGCCTGAATCTTCGCCACCCATCACGCCGGCCATGCCGATCGCGCCTGAAGCGTCACAGATCATTAATTCTTCTCCGGTTAACTTGCGTTCAACGCCGTCCAGGGTTTTGAAAAGTGTTCCTGCAGGTAAAGAATCGACGATTAATTTTCCTCCTTTAATTTCGTTCCAATCATAGGCATGCATTGGCTGGCCTAAACCGTGGCAGATGAAATTCGTGATGTCGACCACGTTATTGATAGGTCGCAATCCAATCGCTTGTAAGCGTTCTTGCAACCAGTTAGGTGATGGAGCGACTTGAATGCCATCGATGGTGATACCACAGAAGCGGTCGCAACCAGCGTCTTTAATTTCTACAGCGATCGGATAAGCATTGCTTTCTATCACCAAAGCAGGTGAAGGTAATTGAATCGGAAGACCCGTTACCGCTCTGATATCGCGCGCCACGCCCCAGTGAGAGGCAGCATCCGCGCGGTTTGGCGTTAATCCAATTTCTAAAACTAAATCACCTGAAATATCGAAAAATGAAGCGGCTGGAGTTCCGTTAGGCGCGTCCGTATTTAAGACTAAAATGCCGTCATGGGATGTCCCGATACCGATTTCGTCTTCAGCACAGATCATCCCTTCAGAGGGTTGACCATATACTTTGCGCTTCTCAATTTTGAATAATTCTTTACCTTCTTTATCGTATAATTGGGTGCCAGGAGTGGCTACGATGACTTTTTGGCCGGCTGCTACGTTGGCTGCGCCGCAGACGATGGTTAAGATTTCGTCTAAACCAGCATCCACTGTCGTTAGGCTTAAGGTTTTCTCTTTTACCTCGAATTTCTCGCAGGTCAAAACTTCACCCACCACAAAGCCTTTCAATCCACCCGGAATCTTATCGTGGGGTTCGATACCCTCCACTTCTAAGCCCGTATTTGTTAATAAAACGTCTAGTTCTTCTGGGCTACCTTGTGCAGGAAGCTTCGAAATATCAATAAAATCGCGTAACCAATTAAGGGAAATTTTCATCTGTCTAATTAACGGGTAAGTTTCATTTTGTAATCCACGGAAACTTTTCCTCGCGTGATATCACTTAACTTATTTTTGATAAGGCGTTTTTTCACCGGATTCAAATGATCTGTGAATAAAATGCCTTCAATATGATCGTATTCGTGTTGGATAATGCGGGCGGCTAAACTTTCAAAAATGTCCGTTCTTTCCTCCCCTTGTTCTGTCCAATAGTGGATCTTCACATATTCTGGGCGATAAACCTCGCCGCGAATACCTGGGATTGATAAACAGCCTTCTTCAAAACCCCATTCGTCCCCAGTTTCCTCGATAATGGTCGGGTTGACGAATACTTTTTTGAAGCCTACTAACGATTGATCCACATCCTCGTCCTTTTCTCCCTCGTTCATGGGTCTACCATCAACAACGAATAAACGAATGTCCATCCCGATTTGCGGAGCTGCTAAACCCACACCGCTGGCAGCGTACATGGTTTCAAACATATCTTCCGATAATTTGATTAAATCAATCGAACCTAATTCAATAGGTGAAGCGACTTTTCTTAAAACGGGGTCCCCGTAGGGTATAATTGGATAAATCATATCTATTAGCGCAATGCAAACAACAAATTTAGCAGAATTTATCCTTTGTTTTTCGTAATTTGCAGGGATTTTTAACCTAAGTAAGATTTAATAAAAAGATTATGAATAGAAACTTCTTTAAGGCACATCCTTGGCATGGCGTACAAATCGGCGACCAAATGCCTGAATTAGTGACCGCCTTTATTGAAATTGTTCCTACGGACACAGTAAAATACGAGATTGATAAGCAAACGGGTTATTTGAAAATTGATCGCCCGCAGAAATTCTCGAACATTGTGCCTGCTTTATACGGCTTTTTGCCACAAACCTATTGCTCAGATGGCATTG
The DNA here is from genome assembly GCA_049418705.1 of Aquirufa sp. GTDB lineage: Bacteria > Bacteroidota > Bacteroidia > Cytophagales > Spirosomataceae > Aquirufa. Next base: position 2,323 of record JBMSJH010000156.1, on the reverse strand, counting down.
CAGAGCTTGCTCGCAAGTATTCTGGGAAAGATATTGAGAGAGGGGATGGCGATCCATTGGATATTTTAGTGCTTTCGGAGCGTGCCATTACGCACGGAGATATTTTATGTCAGGCGATTCCGATTGGTGGAATTCGCATGATTGATAAGGGAGAGGCGGATGATAAAATTATTGCGGTATTGAAGGATGATCCGATTTATGGCAAATGGAAAGACATTGCGGATGCACCTAAGGATATCGTGGAGCGTTTGAGACACTATTTCTGGACCTATAAAATGTTGCCAGGAGAAACTACCTCAAATGCGGTAGATATTGATGATATTTATGGTCGCGAAGTGGCGTTTGAAGTGATTCGCCAAGCACGCGAAGATTACCGTAAGAACTTTGGTTAAAAACCATTTAAATGTAAAGCTATGTGGCAATTTGTCAAGTATTCGTTAGCGACTGTTTTTGGACTATTCCTTTTTGTGATCGTCTCTCTGCTTCTTTTAGCCGGCGTTGGTGCGGCGATGGGAAGCGCTGATGAGGTCTACGATTTAAAGGATAATTCGGTTTTAAGATTAGATCTAAATCGTCCGATTGTTGAGAATGCATCGACGGAGGAGAATCCATTCGCTGCTTTGACGGATATCTATTTTGCCCCGCCAGAAAATCTAGGTTTGATTCAAGTTTTGTCTGCTTTAGAGCGCGCGAAGGTGGATCCTAAAATCAAAGGCATCTATTTAGATGCGAGTTTCCCGATTGCAGGTTATGCCCAGCTTTCGGAGATTCGGGAGGCGATTCAGAAGTTCCAAAAATCCGGAAAATTCGTCTATGCTTACGCTAATTCCTACACAGAAAAAGGCTATTATGTGTCCTCTGTGGCAGATAAGACCTATTTAAATCCGAATGGTTTATTGGATTTTAATGGCATCAGCGTTCAATATACCTTCTACAAGAAGGCGCTGGATAAATTAGAGATTGAGCCTTTGGTATTCCGCGTGGGTACCTACAAGTCTGCCGTGGAGCCTTTCATTCGCGAAGACATGAGCGAGGAAAATAAGGCCCAAACCTCTTCTTTCTTACAATCGATTAACACCTATATTTTTGATAAAATTGCGCGATCTAAGAATATTCCGGTCCGTAAATTAGATCAGATTGCGGATAGTTTACAAGCCTTCGAGCCTTCAAATGCGGAGAAGTTAGGCATGGTGAAGCAAGGGTATTGGGATGAATTCGAAGCTTTATTGAAAAAGGCCTCAGGCGAGAAGGAGAAAGTGATTTATGTGTCGGTGAATAATTATTTGAAGGCCAAAAATCCGATCGACGAAGTGGAAGGGAAAGATCGAATTGCGGTTTTAGTGGCTGAAGGAGAGATCTCGGGTACGAGAGCGAGCGAAGGTAATATCGGATCGGATGATTTCGTGAAGGAGTTGAAAAAGCTTCGGGAGAGCAAATCAGTGAAGGCGATTGTGCTTCGTATTGATTCTCCGGGTGGGTCTTCTTTAGCGTCAGATATCATGTGGCGCGAGATTGAATTAACGAAGAAAGTGAAGCCGATTATCTCTTCTATGTCGAATTATGCGGCATCTGGGGGGTATTATATGGCGATGGGGACGGATGCGATTGTAGCTCAGCCTACCACCATCACCGGTTCGATTGGTATTTTTGCGGCTTGGTTTAACGTGGATAATTTCTTGAAAAACACCTTGGGAATCACGCAGGATCATGTGAATACGCATGCGAATTCGAATTTCATGACTTCTGCTGGTGCTTTGACCGATTTTCAGAAGTCGGTAGTCCAAAACTCCGTCAACAAAGGCTACCTATCCTTTACAACAAAGGCGGCGGCAGGTCGCAAGATGACATTGCAACGTTTGCAATCGTTAGCGGGTGGTCGCGTTTGGACGGGTGCTCAGGCAAAACAAATCGGATTAGTGGATGAACTAGGCGGTTTAGATAAAGCGATTGAAATCGCAGCTGCAAAAGCAAAATTAAAGCCAGGTGCTTACAAGGTGGCGGTTTATCCGAAAGCCAAATCTTTCGTGGATGAATTGCTAAGTTCTGCTACTTCGGAGTCTTCGATGACAGAGCGTTTTTTAGCTAAAAATATTCCTTGGTCTACCTCCGTTTTAGAGGTGAATCGTTGGAAAAAAAGAGAAGGCTTCTTAGCGATGATGCCTTATTTAATGGAATTTGAATAGAAATAAAGCTTATATGGTACGTAATAATTGGACTCGTGAAGAGGTAGAAAAAATATACAACCAGCCGTTTTTAGACTTAGTCTATCAGGCGGCAACGGTACACCGCGAGAATTTTGACCCGAATTAGGTACAAATCTACA
>JBMSJH010000155.1:0-5195 GCA_049418705.1 Aquirufa sp. | reverse complement strand
CATGTGCTAACAAGCGCATGTACCATTCGTTCTTACTAAAACCGCCATCCACTAGCAATTGTTTGACCGGCGCATCCTTCAGCAACAGGTCTAAACTATGGAGCTGTTGACCTACCAAATCTACCATGAATTGATCATACGCCGAAGCTAAATCAGGAAAATCATGTAAATCACGTGAAGCAAAGGCACATTCGAAAACAGACGAATCCCGGCTAGTCATTGAAAATACCCGTTCCGAAAACGTCAAATCTTTATAAGAACCACCAAAATGCGCCTCCATCCTTGCCACCTGCTCCTCATGAAAATGCCCCCCAAACAAGCGAGAGGCCTTTACTGGTTTACCATTTGGTTGCAAATAACATAAGACATCCTCCGCTAATTCCTCCGCACTTAAAGGCGATTCATTAAACGGATGCATCGCGATGCACCAGGTTCCGGTAGACAATAGCAAAAATTCATCTGAAATCGAACGTAAATAAGGGACAAGTGCCGCTGACGAATCATGCAAACCTAATCCGTAATTAATCCCATCGATAGGTAGGTAAGCTTCCGTCGAAATAGGAGCTAATTGATCCTGAATAGTAGAAACCCAAGGGTGGTATTGACCTAAATCATAGTCCCATAAAGCCGTATGGCAACCGATGGACGTAATCTCAGAAACAAGACGACCCGTAAATAAGGACGCTAAATAGTTCGGAAAATGGACCGCCTTGAATACCTCAGGCCAGAAAGGTCTAAAAGTGGATTCATAGACCTGCAAACCTGAATTCAAATTCCCTAAAATCGGAGAAGCCGTCTTACGCTCAAATTCTGCCTCACCTCCATACTCTGTATATGGAAAGGATTTTGAGACAGGTTTCAAATAATTATACAAGGGAGCTAGCGGTTCGCCCACCCGATCGACATAGACGAAGGACGCGCCATAAGCGGAGAAATTCAAGCCGATAATCTCGAATTCGGGTAATTGACAAAGCTCAGCAAAAGAGGAAACAATCCATTGTTGCAATGCCCCTAAATCCTCACAGGCAAAGCCATCTTCATCTACGATTTCGTCGAATGTCTGCTGCTTCTCAAACACAATCTCGAAAGTGGTTGACCAGAGAAAGACCTTCTTATTGGTCTTTCCTATGTCAAATACCGCGATAACTGGTGTTTTCAAACTCATCTTATAAACCCGTCGCTACCGTTTTAGCACCCCGCGCCGCGATTAATTGCTCACGCATTTTCTCTTGACGGAACAAGGCAATTGGATCTAGGGCCCCACCTAATTCTAAACGAGCCTGCGCCACTAAAGCACGCACATCCGTGCGGAATACCGCCTGTAAAATTTCTTGGCAACGCACTACATCATTGGCTTCTCTTGCCGCTTCTAATGCTTTGCGGTCTACCAATAATGCCTGAGCATAGGCGATTTGAATGGCCTCCACGGATTGCAATAAATCTTCTAACGGATCTTTTACGTTGTGAGAGGCATCGATCATCCAACCTAGGTCTTTGGCATGGTTCATTCCCTTTGCATCCATCCCGTCAACTAATTCGTTGAAGATTAAGAACAACTGATACGGTTTGATCGAACCCGCGGTTAAATCATCATCGCCGTATTTTGAATCGTTGAAATGGAATCCACCTAATTTTCCTTCCATTAACAAAATTGAAACGATTTGCTCGATGTTTGCATTCGGTAAATGGTGTCCTAAATCGACCAAAGTCTTCGCTTGTGGTCCTAATTTATTGACCATCGAATACGAGGCGCCCCAGTCCCCTACTGTCGTCGAATAGAAGTTCGGTTCGTAAGCTTTGTACTCTAAATACAAGGACCAATCCGATGGAAGCGCGGCATAAATCTCGCGCAAACTATCCACTGTGCGCTCATAGGCATGACGGAAGTTCAATTGACCCGGGAAGCAAGAACCATCGGATAACCAAACGGTTAAAGCCTTCGAACCTAGTTCAACGCCGTGCTTAATCACCTCGATATTATGTTGAATTGCCTGTTTCCGAGTCGCCGCAGAAACGTTTTGCAATGAACCAAACTTATAAGAATGAGCCTGATCCGCTTGGTCCTGAAAGGTGTTTGAATTCACCGCATCAAAGGCCAAACCGTGTTGAGCCGCTAAAGTACGAATCGCCGCAGGATCCGTGGGGATGTCCCAAGGAATGTGCAAAGAAATCGCACCTGATGATTGATTCAATGCGTGCAATAATCCTACATCCGCAATTTTTTCTTCTAAATTACGCGGTTCGCCTCCGCCAGAAAAACGGCCGAAACGAGTTCCTCCTGTGCCTAGAGCCCAAGAAGGAATCGCAATTTGGAAATCCTTTAATTTTTGTAAAATCCCAGCTGGCAGATTCACCTCAGATTTTAAAAAATCCAAGCGGCGAGTATGGCCTGCTAGTAATGCATCGTTATGGTTCGAAATATTCATCATATTATCTTAAAAATCCTGCCGCTACACCACCATCTACGTTCAAGGCATTTCCCGTCGACTTATTCAATAAGCCACCCACGAATGCGAAGCACGCGTTAGCAATGTCATCTGGCAAAATAGATTCATTTAAAAGGGTACGTTTCGCGTAATACGCTGGCAATTCAGCTACAGTAATGCCATAGGCTTTTGCACGACCTTCAGCCCAGCCTCCAGCCCAAATGTTCGAATCCGCAATTACTGCATCTGGATTAACCGTATTGACACGAATATGATCAGGTCCTAATTCAGCCGCTAATAATCGGGTCATGTGCGCTTGAGCAGCTTTGGCAGAACCATAACCTACGTTATTCGGTCCAGCTACGAAAGCATTCTTCGACACAATATTCACAATATCACCGCCTAAACCTTGCTTGCGCATCACAGCAATAGCCGCCTGCGAAACCAAATATTGGCCTTTCACTAATATGTCATATAATTTATCCCAATCGCCCTGCGTGTGCTCCAAAATTCCCTTCGAAATCGAGATACCCGCATTGTTCACGATCAGATCCACTCCACCAAAATCCAAGCAAGCCTGTTTCATCGCCGCCTCAATCGACTCTTGATTCGTCACGTCAGCGATAACCGTTGAAACGACATCCTTCCCGAACAAACCAATAAACTCAGCTTTCGCCTCCGCTAAACGTTCTGCATTCACGTCATTCAAAATAACGCAGGCACCTTCCTGTGCCATCTTTTTAGCGATTGCCTTTCCAATTCCACCGCCAGAACCTGTCACAAAAGCGACACGGCCTGACAAAGCTTTTGGTTTCGGCATACGTTGAAGTTTCGCCTCCTCTAATAACCAGTATTCGATATCGAATGCTTCTTGACGAGGTAGCGAAGTATAGGATGAAATCGCCTCCGCACCACGCATCACGTTGATGGCATTGGTATAGAATTCGGCAGCTACGCGGGCGGTTTGTTTGTCTTTAGCAAACGTAAACATCCCCACCCCTGGATATAAAATCACGACAGGATTCGGATCACGCATCGCTGGTGAATTCGCATGCTTGCATCCATCGTAATAGGCCGCATACATTTGACGGTATTCTTCGAATAAAGGAGTCAATGCCTCCACAGAAACATCCGTTCCCAGCACTAATGGCGATATCTTCGTCCGCAAGAAGTGATCCGGGCAAGAAGTGCCTAGAGGAGCTAAACGATCTAAATCGTTCGAATTAATAAATTGCAATACACGCTCATCATCGGAGAAATGCCCCACCATTTGAACGTGAGAGGAACAGAAACCGCGTAAAACCGGTGCAAGAGCTGAGGCCTTCCCCACACGCTCCTCAGAAGTAAAGGAGGAGATACGTGCTCCACCAAAAACCGTCGACGTTTTCGATTCAATGAATTCTGCACATTTTTCAATTACCTCTAAGGTATTCACATAACATTCATAGGACGTGTCTCCCCACGTAAATAATCCGTGAGAGCCCAGCATAATTCCGCGCAATTGAACTCCGCGAGAGGCCGCCTCGTCTAAACAAGCCTTTAATTGCAATCCTAGGTCGAACCCTGGACGTTGCCAGCCGACCCAACCGATTAAGCCGCCAAATAACTCTTTCGTAATTTGTTCTCCATCCTTCGATGCGGCAATCGCGATCGCAGCATCCGGGTGAAGGTGGTCTATGTGCTTGAACGGTAAGAAACCGTGTAAGGGAGTGTCGATGGAAGGTGCTTTGGACGCTAAATCAAAAATGCAATGGTTGAATAATTCCACCATCTCATCCTCGTGTTCTAATCCGCGGTACACATTGGTTAAGGAACGTAAACGGTCCACGTACAAAGCCGCACAACCTGATTTTTTCAAGGTGCCGATGTCGCCGCCTGATCCTTTGATCCACATCACTTCCGTCTCCGATCCCGTTAAAGGATCTTTGTCCTGCAATTTCACCGAGGTGTTTCCCCCGCCGTAATTCGTGATGCGTAAATCCGCTCCCAAAATGTTCGAGCGGTAGATAAATAAGTCGACTTCATTCCCTGCGAGCGCCGCTGCTTTCGCGTCATCCCAGAGATACGATACGTGTTTGTACATGTTTATTTCTTTTTTTCTCAAATCTACACAGGCAAAAGGGCTCAACCGTCCTATCCTACCTAGGGATAGTCAATAAATTTTTTCCCGCTTTTAGTGGGTATTTCTTTCCTTGCCAAACAAAGCTTCCACTGACCGTTCCCGGCAAGGTAATCGAAGCGCTGCCTGGTTTATAACTAACTTGAATTTCCCCCTGCGGATGAGGAACAATACCCTCTGCTTGCGAAAGTTCACCTAAATGTGGTTCGATTTTCACTTTTCCAAAAGCCGGCGCGTCCGAATCCACCCCTAATACAATTCGGAAGAATTCAATATTCGGACTCGATCCCCAAGCATGGCAATCAGAACGCGAGGTGGAAATATCAGACGTCTCCGCCCAAGTTGTTAAACCCATATCAATATTCTCCTTCCATTTATCCAACCAAGTCATATAATCGTTCCCCTTACCCGCTTTAGTTAAAGCCAAGTGAAGGTAGTATTTGAAATAGATGGAGGCTGGAGCTAAATCCTTTTCCACTAAAAGCTTATCTGCAACCCCCGCAGCAGGCATTCCAGCTAATATCGCCAACGAGTTCGCATGCTGAGAATATTTATCATGCACTTCCGTATCTGCATACAATCCGCGTCCCGCGTCCCAATACAATTTTTGAAGAACAGGACTACATTAGATCATGGAATCATTTTCTAAT
>JBMSJH010000154.1:0-5224 GCA_049418705.1 Aquirufa sp. | reverse complement strand
TCTTTTCTATTAATGCGGGTTTAGGACTAAATTCAACTCCACTTTTATTAAATCCTGCCGTGGATTTAACCGCCGTAGTGGGACAACCCTTTATTCATAATTCGAACGCTGTAGATGCGGAAGGGGATTCTTTAGCGTACCGTTTATCTGTATCTAGAACGGGAGCGGAGCTGACGTGTGATCCTGCGAGCAGAGGTTTAATTGCTCCTAATTTCAAGCAACCGAATGAAGTCTCGACTACCCCATCTACCTTTACGATTAATGCAAAAACGGGGGATTTAATTTGGAAATCACCTCAAGAGGTAGGTCTTTACAGCTGTGCCTTCATCGTGGAAGAGTGGCGAAATGGGGTGAAGATATCGGAGACGGTGAGAGATATGCAGATCGAGGTGAAGGACTTGGACAACCGAGGACCTATTTTAACGGTGCCGGCTGATGTCTGTGTTCAGGCGGGAACACGTATCAATCAGCTCATTACGGCTATCGATCAAGTTTCTAAAACGGGTCGCGTTGATCCGATTACCATTACGAGTACAGGAAACGTATATGCCATCGATACGACTTATGCGGTTAAACCACCGAATGCCACATTTACGTCAACCCCTCGCCAAACCAGTTTGAATGCCGTAGGTACTTTCAACTGGCAAACAGATTGTGTACACATTCGAAAGGAAGATTATGATGTGTTCTTTAAGGCAGAGGATTTTCCTCCGGTCACGAGTGCTGGAGCGAGTAATCTGGTGGACAGTAAGATTTGGAAGATTCGGGTGCTGGCTCCAGCAGTGAAGAATTTGACGGCCACTGCCGGAATAGGAACTCAGATAGCTTTAAGGTGGACTTCCTATGCTTGTTCACTTCCTAATGCAACCTTGATTCTTTATAGAAAACAAGGTGCTTGCGATGCAGTGACGAATGCAGCTTGTACCACGGGTATGACGCAAACTGGTTATACAGAATTAGCTAGATTGCCTATTACGGCGACTACGTATACCGATAATGCCATCGTAAAAAATACCAATTACTCTTATGTAATGGTGGTGGCTTTCACGAATTCGAAAGGGGTGGATGATTTTAGCCCGATGTCGAATGCGGCTTGTTATTTAATCGCGAGTGCATCGCCGATTATGACGAATGTATCTGTTCTGAAGACGAGTACGACGGCAGGGGAGAACTTCGTGCGTTGGACACGTCCGGTGAAATTAGATACCTTACAATATCCAGGTCCGTATAGCTATCAGTTAATGCGGGCTGTGGGAACGGGGGCTTTTTCAGCCATTGGTTCGCCTATCAGCGCATCGATTCGCACTGCGGTGAATGATACGTCTTACACGGATACCGGTTTGAATACAACGGCTTTGACTTACCGTTACCGGACCGATTTTTATTATACCTTAAATGGGGTTCGAACCTTATTAGAAGCGCCTACATCAGCATCGAATGTGCGTTTGAGCTCCCAAGTGGCGATTGCTTCAGTTAAATTAGCTTGGTCAGCCACTGTTCCCTGGACAAATGAGTTCAGAACGCACCGGGTGTACCGGGAGACGCCACGTGGATCGGGTAATTTTAACCGCATCGCCGATGTTCCAGTGACGACGGCTGCTACGTTTAAGTTTATCGATACGGGAGTAGATAGTTACGGGGCGGATGGGACGTTCACGATTTCGATGAAGACTGATTCCTCGTATTGTTATTATGTAGAAACTTTGGGCTCTTATGGGGCTGGTTTGCCGGCCATGGAGTTGATTAATAAGTCTCAAATCATCTGTGGAATTCCGCAGTCTGACTTATTCCCTTGTCCTCCTTCGCTTCAATTATATACAGTGGACTGTGCCTCGTTAGATGCGAAGGCTGATTGTTCGTTTACGAGCTTCACGAATCAGTTGAATTGGACGCCTACGGTTTCAGGTGTATGCGATCCGGACATTGTGTCGTATAAGATTTATTATGCCAAAGACTCCTCGTCTCCCTATACCTTATTAGCCACGACGTCTTCCTTGACTTTTTCACACATCTTGCAGAATTCGTATCGTGGATGTTATTACGTGACGGCTGTCAGTGCATTAGGCAAGGAGAGTACGCCTAGTACGAAGATTTGTGTAGAGAACTGTGCGTCTTTTGATTTGCCTAATTTATTTAGTCCAAACGGTGACGGCCTGAATGATACCTTCAAACCCATGCGCTGCCCTCGTTTCGTAACAAATGTGAATGCGAAGATCGTAGACCGCAACGGTCAGTTGATTTACCAATATTCTGGACCGTTGGCTGGTTTTGGTTGGAATGGAACAAATGCGAATGGCGTTCAGATGGCAGCATCGTCCTACTTCTATACGTGTGACGTCGTCTTCGATTTATTTGATAAATCGGCTCAAACGAAAAGTTTAAAAGGCTGGGTAGAACTAGTTCGCTAAAATGGACGGAATCATTTTGATCGATGGAGGATGTCGTTTTTGTCGCTTTGCCTCGAAGGTTTTAAAGCGTATGGTTTCGGCCGATCTGCAGATTATTCCAGAAACGTCCTTTACTGAATTTCCGCTGCCGGATATCGATAGTATCAAATGGGTGGTCGGTTCTGAGGTTTATGTGAAGTCAGATGCCTTGTCTCGTATTTTAGCTTTTTCCCATTGGTATTTTCAGCCCCTGCGTGTAGTGTTTATTTTGCCTGCTAGTCTCTTAGATAAAGGCTATGATTGGGTGGCGAAGAATCGATTATTTTGGGGTAAATCGGTGGACGATTGTGCCATTTAGGGCTTTTGGCCTATCTTTGTAAAAAATTAATCACAAAATCATTCATATGAAAGCATATATTTTCCCAGGTCAAGGTTCGCAGTTTCCGGGTATGGCGAAGGATTTATACACGAATTTTCCAGTCGCTAAGCAAATCATCGATGAGGCAGATGCCATCCTAGGTTTCTCCTTATCCTCTGTGATGTTCGAGGGAACGGACGAAGAATTAAAGCAAACGAAAGTGACGCAGCCTGCGATTTATTTGCATTCTATTTTGATTGCCAAATTAGGCAAAGACTTCGCTCCCTCCATGGTAGCTGGTCACTCCCTAGGTGAATTTTCTGCCCTAGTTGCTGCTGGAGGCTTAAGCTGGCAAGATGGATTACGTTTAGTATACAAGCGTGCACTGGCTATGCAAGAAGCTTGCGAGATCGAGCCAAGCACGATGGCAGCCGTTTTAGGCTTGCCAGATGCAACGATTGAGGATATTTGCAAGGCTTACGGTCCCTCAGTCGTAGCAGCCAATTTTAACTGCCCAGGTCAAGTTGTGATTTCTGGTTCTGTTGAAGGAATCGAAGCGGTAGGTACTCAATTAAAAGAAGCTGGAGCTAAGCGCGTATTGCCACTTCCAGTAGGCGGTGCTTTCCACTCCCCGTTTATGGAGCCAGCTCGCGTCGAATTAGCAGCGGCCATCGAGGCAACCGAAATCGTTCGTCCTATTTGTCCGATCTTCCAAAACGTGAACGCGAAACCATCCCAAGATCCAGCCGAAATCAAAGCGAATTTGATCTCTCAATTAACGGGTGCAGTTCGTTGGACACAGTCGGTGGAGGCAATGGTAGCCGCAGGAGCAACTGAATTTATCGAATGTGGACCAGGTAAAGTATTACAAGGTCTTGTTCGCAAGATTCACGCGGAGGCGGTTGTTTCTTCTATTGAATTTGAATAATCGAATTTGAAGCGCTGATTTTGAGCGCTTAAGCAAAAAACGGGGGAAATAATTCAATTATTTTTCTGGGAACGTTTGATAATTTGGGCCTAAGCCCTTACTTTTGCATCAGATTTTGGAATTGACCTATGGTGTAATGGTAACACACCAGTTTTTGGTTCTGGTTTTCTAGGTTCGAGTCCTGGTAGGTCAACAGAATTTTAAAAGAGCTCATCGCAAGATGAGCTCTTTTTGTTTTATGGCTAAATCAAGCTCTTCATCTTCTCTAGCCCGGTCTTCGCCACCTTCAGTGGATCCTGTGCCCAAAGTTCTTTATTGAACAGTTCCAGCGATAAAATAACGGGTTTTTCAGATGGCTTTAAGCGTTTGATGATCTCCTTGATAGGTGCTTCGCCGTCGCCTGCATAGATGCGGTCGCCATCGGTGATGGAGGTCGGTTTAATCGTAGTCACATAATCATTCACGTGGAAGATGTCGACCGAGTTTTCGCCTACTAGGTGGAGGCAGTCGATGGAGGATTCGCCTTTGTAGATGTGGAATACGTCTAATAAAAGTTTTGCATTTGCTTGGCCGGCTTCTGCTGCCACGAAAAGGACGTCCGCCACGCGGTTGAGGTTTTTCGAATGGCCCCACATTTCGAGTTGCGGAGTTACGCCGGTGCTCGTTCCTACATCCAGGATGGTGCGGTAGCGTTCAGCGGCACGGCGAAGATCAAGTCCTGCCTCTTTTGTGGCGCCCATGGGAGGAGCGGCGGTTCGGAAGCAGCCTAATTCGGCTAGCATGCCCATCTCGCGTTTCATTTGTTCCACACCTTGCTTGCGAGTCGCCTCATCATCCACAATCCATTGAGCGAAACCGATGGCGTTTTGGATGTTTATTCCTAGGTCATTGATGCGTTTTTTTGCCTCTGACAGTGTGCCACCTGATTTTAGGTAGGCCTCTAGGGTAGGCACCCAAATTTCACAATGTTTATATCCGGCCGCGGAGGCAATTTCGAGTTCTTTGATGAAGCCTAGTTTTTGGCCCATAATCGTACTCATATTCAGAGAGAACTCGAATTTAGTTGCCTTTGTGGCTGCTGATGCCGTTGAAGGCAGTAAAGCGGCTCCTGCTGCGGTACCCGTAGCGAACAACAGTTCGCGGCGACTCATTTTTGTCATGATAATAGGTTTATCTCGCCTAGCTTCTCATAGGAGAGAATCATTGAACGAACGTTATGGTAATTAATTTTCCAGTTATGAGCCATGTGACGCCAGATAGGTTCCCCTTCGCGGGTCATCAATGGCCACCATTCTCCCGTATTGCGGTTAATCATCTTGTCGAACACGAAGCGATGCACTTGTTCGTAAGCCTTCAGGAATTGCTTGTCTTTGGTTAATAGATAGGCATCCAGCATTCCAATCAGCATTTCAGCTTGTTGCCAAAACTCCTTCTCCAGATCCGTGGGTCCACCGCTATGCGATCCTTCTACATAAACGCCGCCGTGCTCCCAATCAATGCCATTCTCCATAGAATGATAGAAGGCTTTTTTGATATTGGCTAAATAGGGCG
>JBMSJH010000153.1:0-5235 GCA_049418705.1 Aquirufa sp. | reverse complement strand
GCAAAACCTACCATAAAAAAGGCCCTAAATACATCGAAAAGAAGCATTTGGCCTTATTTACTACGGGATTGTGGGCCGGAGAAACCTGGTCTAGCGCTCCCACTAAAACCGCTTTGCACCACTTGTACCAAGTGAGCATCGAGTTAATGCGCTCGCTAGGGGTAACCCAATTCGAGACGGATACGATCGAAAATTCGAGTGTATTCGCTTTCGGTTTACGCATCTCCATCAACAAGAAGGCTTGCCTTGAATTAGGTATGATTCACCCGAATCTAGCCAGCAAATGGGAGGTAAAACAAGACGTATTCTTCGCCGATTTCGATTGGGATCATTGGGTGAAGCAAGAGAAAGCTGACTTCGTTTACCAAGAGATTTCTAAGTTCCCAGAGGTACGTCGCGACTTATCACTAGTAATTGACAAAAGCGTTAGCTACCAGGCGATTAGAAAACTAGCCGAGCAATACGAGAAGAACTTGTTGAAAAACGTATCCATCTTCGATGTGTACGAAGGCAAGAACTTAGGGGAAGGCAAGAAAGCCTATTCCGTTAGCTTCACGCTACAAGACGAATCTCAGACCTTAACAGATAAGGTCATTGAGTCGACGATGGATCGCTTAATGAAAGGATTCGAGAAGGAAATTGGAGCGATAATTAGAAAATAATTATCGCTTGAACATGCCACCTAAATTAGGCATCTTCATCTTTCCATCTTGTACTTTGTTCATCATCTTCATCATTTTGCGCATGTCCTCGAACTGCTTCAACAGGTTATTCACCTCTTGAATCGACGTTCCAGAACCAGCCACAATACGATTCTTACGTGATGGGTTCAAAATATCTGGATTTTGACGCTCCTTCGGAGTCATCGAACTGATGATCGCTTCAATCGGCTTGAAAGAATCATTGGAAATATCTACATCTTTCACCGCCTGGCTCATTCCCGGCACCATGCCCATTAAATCTTTGATGTTACCCATCTTCTTGATTTGCTGCAATTGTGCGTAGAAGTCCTCAAAGGTGAAATTGTTTTGGCGTATCTTCTTATTTAAACGAGCCGCCTCATCTTCGTCAAAAGCTTGCTGCGCACGCTCCACTAAAGACAACACGTCACCCATTCCCAGGATACGGTTTGCCATACGATCAGGATAGAACTGATCCAAGGCTTCCATTTTCTCCCCGGTAGAGATAAATTTAATCGGCTTGTCTACGATTTGACGAATCGAAAGGGCCGCACCACCGCGGGAATCACCATCTAATTTCGTTAAAACAACGCCGTCAAAATTTAAGCGATCATTAAAGGTCTTCGCCGTATTCACCGCATCTTGCCCCGTCATGGAATCCACTACGAACAAAATCTCGGTCGGCTTAATCGCCTCTTTCACTGCTGCGATCTCGTTCATCATCGCCTCATCCACCGCTAAACGACCCGCTGTATCGACGATCACCACTTTCTTACCCATTTTGCGGGCATACGAAAGCGCGTTCTCCGCGATGCTTACTGCATTCTTATTTTCTGGCTCCGCATATACTTCCACCCCTACTTGCTCTCCCAACACTTTCAATTGGTCGATCGCCGCAGGACGGTAAATATCGCAGGCTACTAAAAGTACATTACGTCCTCCTTTTTTAATGTATTGAGCTAACTTACCCGAGAAAGTCGTCTTACCAGAACCCTGTAAACCGGCGATTAAAACCACCGATGGATCACCTTTCAGATTGATATCCTGCTTTTGGCCACCCATTAATTGGGTTAATTCCTCGTGAACAATCTTGATCAATAATTGACCTGGCTCTACGGCGATCAGGATTTTTTGGCCCATCGCCTGATCCTTAATCCGATCCGTAATCTCTTTCGCCACCTTATAGTTCACGTCCGCATCCATCAAGGCGCGGCGAATTTCCTTCACCGTAGCGGCAACGTTAATATCCGTAATTCTGCCGTTCCCCTTCAGGGTACGCATGGCAGTGGTCAACTTCGAACTTAAATTCTCAAACATAGTATCTAAAAAAAGGACTGCAATTTACGCTTTTTCAGGCAAATTTTAATCAAATAAAATGGTCTTGTTTTCGTGGATGAAGACGCGATCTTCTAGGACAAGTTGTAGGGCTTTAGCCAAAACCGACTTTTCCACTTCTTTCCCCGCCTTCGACATCTGTTTCGCATCATAGGAGTGATTAACGGGCACAATGTTTTGGCAAATAATAGGCCCTTCATCTAAGTCATCCGTCACAAAATGGGCCGTAGCCCCAATGATCTTTACCCCACGCTGAAATGCTTGCTGATACGGATTCGCTCCCACAAAAGCCGGTAAAAAAGAATGGTGAATATTTATCATCTTGCCCAAATAGGCAGAGGCGAATTCTGGAGTCAAAATTCGCATATACTTCGCTAACACAATTAGATCCGGCTTTTCACCATCAATAATCACCTTCAATTTTTGCTCATGTTGCTCTCGCGATAAACCCTCGGCAGGTACGTGGGTAAATGGAACAGAAAACTGCGCACAAAGAGGCGCTAAAACCGCATGATTCCCCACCACTCCCACAATCGAAAATGGCATATCCTCAAACTGTGATTTAATCAATAAGTCACCCAAACAATGGTGTTCTTTAGTAACACAAATAAGCACTCGTTTTTTTGCAGGCGGAATCACTTCTACCTCAGCGTCAGCTGGCAAAACCGCAACAATCTCTTGCCATAATGACTTCACATCAGCGATTCCTGTAAATGAAACGCGCATAAAAAAGCGATCTGCGACCTCATCCACAAATTCATTCGTCTGAGTAACATTCACCAATTTGGCAAATAACACCCCTGTAATTTTGTGAACCAATCCCTTCTCATCCTTGCACGCAATCTTAATTACCGTTTCCATCAAAAAAAAGCTATAAATTTCACAAAAATACCCCAAAATAATGGAGTAAAAAAGATTTAGTCTTTACCTTTGCAGGATTAACACAACCTATCAAAATTTTGATATAACAAAAATGGAAAAAATTAAAGTTGCCAACCCAGTCGTTGAATTAGACGGCGACGAAATGACTCGAATTATCTGGAAATTCATCAAGGATAAATTAATCTTGCCTTATTTAGATCTAGACATTAAGTACTACGATTTAGGTGTAGAATACCGCGATGAGACGAATGACCAAGTAACAATCGAGGCTGCTGAGGCAATCAAAAAATACGGTGTAGGTATCAAATGTGCTACCATCACTCCAGATGAAGCTCGTGTAACTGAGTTCGATTTGAAGCAAATGTGGAAATCACCAAACGGAACGATCCGTAACATCCTAGATGGTACAGTTTTCCGTGAGCCAATCGTTTGTGCTAACGTTCCTCGTTTAGTACCTAACTGGACAGCTCCGATCATGATCGGTCGTCACGCTTTTGGTGATCAATACAGAGCAACCGATTTCGTAACAAAAGGAAAAGGTAAATTAACGGTTACTTTCCAACCTGAAGATGGTGGCGAAGCACAAACTTTCGAAGTTTATAACTTCAAAGGTGATGGCGTTGCAATGACCATGTATAATACAGATGAGTCGATCAAAGGATTCGCACACTCTTGCTTTAACATGGCATTGAGCAAAGGATGGCCTTTATATTTATCGACTAAGAACACGATCTTGAAGAAATACGATGGCCGTTTCAAGGACATCTTCGAAGAAATCTACCAAGCAGATTACAAAGCGAAATTCGATGCAGCTGGTATCGTTTATGAGCACCGTTTGATCGATGACATGGTTGCTTCTGCGTTGAAGTGGAATGGTAACTTTGTTTGGGCTTGTAAGAACTATGACGGAGACGTTCAGTCTGATACTGTTGCTCAAGGTTTTGGTTCATTAGGTTTAATGACGTCGGTTTTAATTACACCAGACGGAAAAGTAATGGAAGCAGAAGCAGCACACGGAACGGTGACTCGTCACTACCGCGATCACCAAGCTGGAAAGCCTACATCAACTAACCCAATTGCATCTATCTTCGCTTGGACTCGTGGTTTAGAGTTCCGTGGTAAATTAGATAACAATGCGGCGTTGATTAATTTCTGCCAAACTTTAGAAAAAGTTTGTGTGGCTACAGTTGAGTCTGGTAAGATGACTAAAGACTTAGCGGTTTGTATCCACGGCAACAAAGTGAAGCACGGAGAGCACTACTTATACACAGAAGAGTTCTTAGAGGCTTTAGATACAAATTTGAAGGCGGCGTTAGCGTAGTTTTCGCGTAGCGAAAACAGTAGACAGTCGTCGGTAATCAGTAGCTAGTAAAAAAGAGTCAGAACTTCGTTCTGACTCTTTTTTTATACTATAGGTCGATTATTCAATCACCAGATACTGACTACCGGATAACGACCAATGACCACTGACTACCGGATACTGACTACCGAATACCGAATACCGTTTTTTTTGCGCTCCACGCAAAAAAAAATCGCACCGATTGCTCAGCGCGATTTCTACTTATCGTTTTGTTTCAAATACTATTCTGAAACCACAGAGAAAGCAATTTTGTGTTTTACTTCTTTGTGTAAGTCAAGCGTAGCAGCGTAATCGCCGGTAGTCTTCACTTCTGTATCGAATGAAATTTTCTTACGATCGATATCGAAGCCTTTTTCTTTCAACATCTCTGAGATTTGAAGGCTAGTCACACGACCAAAGATTTTTCCGCTATCACCTGTCTTCGCAGGAATAGTCAATGTCATTTCACCGATAGCTGCAGCTAAATCGAATGCATCTTGACGAACTTTCTCCACTTTGTGAGCAGCTTGCTTGATGTTTTCCGCTACAACCTTGCGGTTAGACGGAGTCGCCATGATAGCGAATCCTTGTGGAATTAAGTAATTACGACCGTAACCAGCTTTCACTGCAACGATATCGTTTTTGTAACCTAATCCAGCAATATCTGTTTTTAATATAATTTCCATCTTATGTTTACAATCAAATGTTTATTGGATAAGGTACTATTTTAAACCGTCAGCCACGTAAGGCATCAAAGCTAAGTGACGAGCACGCTTAACAGCTTGTGCCACACGACGTTGGAATTTTAAAGAAGTTCCAGTGATACGACGAGGTAAAATTTTACCTTGCTCATTCACTAACTTCAATAAATAGTCTGGGTTTTTGAAATCGATGTATTGAATACCAGATTTCTTGAAACGGCAATACTTTTTGCGGTTTCCGTTCTTATCTACAGGTTCGTTAACTAGTGTCATATTATGCTTCTGTTTTTTCTGGTTT
>JBMSJH010000152.1:0-5348 GCA_049418705.1 Aquirufa sp. | reverse complement strand
TGCTAACACCCGCCACGAGGTTTGGAATGGATTGAAAAATACGGGGTCTGGCGACACGATTAGGCGTCATAACTCAAACCGTATTGTTTTAAAACTTCGTCTGGAACACCATTCCATTGGTTTGGCGTATTCCCTTTGTACTCTAAGTCAGCTATACCTATTTTCGAGGTATAGAAACCCGTTGCAGTCAAATTACGCATCAAAGTGAAAAACGACTCACCTTGCGTTAAATGCTTTGGTGTTTTGCCCGGATACGCGATATCGTCTACGATATTGATGCGTTGAGCAGGGGTGATTTCAGTGAAATTTTTCTGGAATCGTTTGTTCGATTCGACATCTAGCCAACGTAATCCACCACGCATCGGCGTCTTGAATTCCGGTTTGTCCTTCACGATAAACTCAATGAATGCCGTCACGCCAGATTGAGAGGCGCTTCCGGATTTCTTGTCCGCTGGGATGATGATATCAGAAAGAATCGTAATGGTCGCTAATTCGTGCGCATTTAAGAATACTTCCGCTTTTAAAGCTGCTTCTTGTTCTGCTTCCTCTTGCGTACGTCCATTCGGTCTTTTAACCGGAACTTTTCCTAATTCTAAATTCTCAATCGCTTTTTCATCTGGATTGAAAACGGCTAAGCCCAGTGAACTTAAGCCCATATTTTTTAAATAGTCTCTTCTTTTCATCTTACAGGTTGCCTTTTTTGCGTTGATCGATAATGTATTCGGAGGTACGAAGGGATAACGCTAAAATAGTCCAAGTAGCGTTTTTATCCCCTTGAGAAACGAATGGAGCAGCATCTGCCACGAATAGGTTTTTCACATCGTGAGCTTGGCAATTCGAGTTTAATACCGAGGTATTTTTATCATTACCCATACGCGCCGTTCCTACTTCGTGAATGATACGACCCGGGTCTGCTAAGCCATAATTGTTTTCAGCACCAGGTTTTTTACCTAGGGCCTCACCACCCATGGCGTGGATGATTTCTTCGAAAGTATCCTGCATGTGTTTGGCCTGCTTCACTTCATAATCGCTCCATTTATAATGGAAACGTAAAACAGGAATACCAAATTTATCTACCACATTCGGGTCAATCTCGCAGTAATTATCTTCACGAGGTACCGGTTCTCCACGACCCGCGAAACCTACGTATGCGCCATAGAAACGACGGTAATCCTCTTTCAAGGTCGCCCCGTATCCACCTGCTGCTTTCTTAATTCCATCTCGGTTGAAGTTTTCGCGACCGTTCAAGCCTTCGATTCCCCAGCCAAAACCATAGTTCGGCATTCCCATACCTCCACCATATTCGATGTGGTATCCGCGTGGGAAATCTAATTTAGCGTTATCTAACCACCAAGGAGTGTAGATGTGCATTCCGCCTACGCCATCCTCGTTGTAACGCTTGCGATCAAATAAGGAAGGAATGATAGCTGAACGAGAGGCTCCGGTAGAGTCATTGATGTATTTACCCACGACACCGCTGGAATTCGCGATACCGTTCGGGAAACGTGCACTTTTTGAATTCAATAATAAACGCGCAGTTTCACCCGCTGAGGCCGCTAAAACGACGATTTTTCCTTTTACAGAATACTCTTGCATCGTTCCCGTGTGAACGTAAGAAACACCAGTCGCTAAGCCGGTGATCGGATCTGTCATTACCTCCCGCGCCATGGCGAAGGGAAGTAAGGTGGTGTTACCTGTTTGGACAGCAGGTTTTACTAAAACCGATGAAGACGAGAAATCTGCGTATGCTGAACAACCACGGTTACATTGACCGCAATAAAAGCAAGATCCCCGCTCGTTATTGATCGGCTTCGTTAGCATCGACATACGCGACGGGTAGGTCGGAATGCCTAAGGCCTTGTTTGCCTTTTTGATCATTAATTCGTGTAGACGAGGCTTTGGAGGAGGCAAGAAATAGCCATCTGGATCATTTCTTAGGCCTTCATTTGTCCCAAAAACCCCAATCATTTTATCCACCTTATCGTAATAAGGCTTCATATCATCATAACCGATAGGCCAGTCATCGCCTAGACCATCGATACTTTTTCTTTTAAAATCATCTGGACCAAAACGCAAGGAAATACGGCCCCAGTGGTTCGTACGACCACCTACCATCCGAGAACGGAACCAATCGAACTTCGTGCCGTCTTTGCGTGTGTAGGGTTCACCTTCAATATCCCAGCCGCCATAAGCCGCATCAAAATCGCCAAAATTACGCAGCGAACTGCTAGCACCTCTACGAAGTGATTCGTAAGGCCATTTCAGTTGGGTCATATCTTTCGGATCTGCCGGGTCAAAAGGCTGTCCAGCCTCCAGGATGCAAACTTTAGCGCCTGCTTTTGCTAAGGTGTGAGCTGCCATACCGCCACCCGCACCGGAACCTACGATTACTACATCGAAAACCTCTTGTTGAGATTTAATGTAAATTGAGGAATTAATCATTTTGTTAATCTGGTTTAGAGAAATCAAAAATAGAAAAATTGGCTTATTTTTGTTCTACTAATTATTAAAATATTTGGCACGGAAAGCAGACAACGGAGAGGAGCCATTGAAAAAAGGGGAAACTCCACTTTCAAGGCAGTTTAATCAAATCAAGGCGAAATACCCTGGGGCTATTTTGTTGTTCCGCGTGGGGGATTTTTATGAGACTTTTGGCCAAGATGCGGTGAAAGCTTCGAAAATTTTGGGCATTGTTTTGACCCGCCGTAATAATGGCAACGCCGATGCTGAATTAGCTGGTTTTCCTCACCATTCCTTGGATACGTATTTGCCTAAATTAGTGCGCGCGGGTGAACGTGTGGCGATTTGTGATCAATTAGAGGATCCTGCGACTGTGAAAGGGATTGTGAAGCGCGGCGTAACTGAATTAGTGACGCCAGGGGTGTCGTTTAATGACCAAGTATTAGATAATAAGCGCAATAATTATGTAGCTGCGATTTCTTTGGATGAGAAGTCCTCCACCTATGGAATCGCACTGTTGGATATTTCGACAGGCGAGTTTATGTGCTCTCAAGGCCCATTAGCGTATATTCAGAAGTTAGTCCAAAGTTTCTTGCCGGCGGAGATTTTGTATCCCAAAAAGCATAGAAACGCCTTCATAGATGCCTTTGGTGAGCAATTTCACAGCTTTACCCTGGAGGAATGGATATTTACTCACGAATTTACGTATCCTCTTTTAACACAGCATTTTAAGACCAAAAACCTGAAAGGATTTGGTATCGAAAATAGTCCGCTAGGCATCATTTCTGCCGGCGTTATTTTACATTATTTAGCGGAAACCGAACACCGCGCCATCGGTCATATTTCGTCCATTCAGCGCATCGAAGAGGATAAATATGTCTGGTTAGATCGTTTTACGATTCGCAATTTGGAATTAATTCATCCCACGCAAGAGGGGGGAGTTCCTTTGATTGCGCTCATCGACCACACCCTGACTGCGATGGGTGGTCGTTTGCTTCGTAAATGGTTGGTGTTGCCTTTAAAAGAGCTAAAAACCATCGAGCAAAGACAAGAGGGTGTCGCGGGCTTATTGGCCTCTTCGAGTTTATTAGATCAGGTTTCGGACTTATTGAAACCGATAGGCGATGTGGAGCGGATGATTTCCAAAGTCGCCGCCGGTCGCATCAATCCCCGCGAATTGAATGCCTTGAAAAAGGCTTTGCAGCAGATTCCGGAGATTAAAACACTTTTATCAGCATCCACATCGCCAAGTCTCTCAGGTCTTGCGGCCAGTTTAGATTCTTGCACGGAATTAGTGGAAAAAATCGACACGATTTTGCGTGAAGATCCGCCAGTATTGATGCACCAAGGCGGCATGATAAAGAGTGGGTATTTAGCTGAATTAGATGAATTGCACGGTCTTTCTAGTTCGGGCAAGAACTTCTTAGCGGATATCCAAAAGCGTGAAATTGAACGCACAGGAATTACCTCACTGAAGGTCTCTTATAACAAGGTTTTTGGCTATTATTTAGAAGTAACCAATGCGCACAAAGACCGCGTGCCACCTGAATGGATTCGCAAGCAGACTTTGGTGAACGCGGAGCGCTATATCACGGAAGAATTGAAGGTGTACGAAGAAAAGATTCTTAGTGCAGAAGATAAAATCTCAGTGATTGAATTCCGCTTATTCCAAGAATTAGTGCAATCGGCTTTGAGCTATATCACTCAGATTCAGCAGAATGCACTTGGAATTGCAACCTTGGACGTGTTAGCCTCCTTTGCTACTGTGGCGAAGAAAAATAATTATGTTCGTCCCGCTTTAAACGAAACGGAAATCATCGATATCAAAGGTGGTCGTCACCCGGTGATCGAAAAGCAATTGCCAGCGGGGGAGAATTATGTGCCTAATGACATCTATCTAGACGATAAAACGCAACAAATTATGATGATTACAGGTCCCAATATGGCCGGTAAATCAGCCTTGTTGCGTCAAACGGCACTCATTGTTTTACTCGCCCAAATGGGTTCCTATGTGCCTGCTGAATCCGCTAACCTAGGTTTAGTCGACAAAGTGTTCACGCGTGTGGGTGCCTCTGATAACTTATCGAAAGGGGAGTCGACCTTCATGGTCGAGATGACCGAGACTGCGGCGATTTTGAATAATTTATCGTCTCGTTCGCTCGTGTTATTGGATGAAATCGGTCGCGGAACGTCTACGTATGATGGCGTTTCTATGGCCTGGGCGATCGCAGAACATTTGCATAATCATCCAGTTCATAAGGCCAAAACCTTATTTGCCACCCACTACCACGAATTAAACGAATTAACGCAGGACTTCCCGCGCATCCAAAACTTCCACGTTTCCGTCAAAGAGGTGGGAAATAAAATCATCTTCTTGCGCAAATTATTGCCGGGTGGAAGTGCCCACAGTTTTGGTATTCATGTCGCTCAATTGGCAGGAATGCCAACTTCTTTAGTTTTACGTGCCCACGAAATCTTACAGAATTTAGAAAAAGATCACGTCTTGGAAGACAATATCGATAAGCTAAAAGAGATGCCGAAGGCAAACTACCAGATGTCTCTTTTCGGAGCTGAAATTCCAGAAGGATTACAGAAAATCGAGGATCAATTAAAGGAGCTGGACGTGAATTCGTTGTCGCCGATTGAGGCGCTACTCAAGCTTAATGAGCTTAAAAGACTTCTTTAAAGCATAGAGCACAAAGTATAAAGAATAAAGTTGGAATCCCCTGCGGGGATGATTTTACGAAATGTTTTCTTTATTCTTTTTGCTTTATTCTTTAGATGTTAGAAATTAAAAGAGAGCCTAGGCTCTCTTTTAATTTCTAACATCTAACCCCCAATTCAACTTACTCCTTAACGTCTGAAGGAAATCATCCCCAGGAATCTTA
>JBMSJH010000151.1:0-5364 GCA_049418705.1 Aquirufa sp. | reverse complement strand
GTAGATGAAGATTAAGGCCCAGAAGTGTAAAATGGATAATCGGTACGAGTATACTGGACGATTCGCCATTTTTGGCAGGAAATAATACATCAACCCTAGGAAAGGAGTCGTTAAGAAAAACGCCACTGCATTATGGCCATACCACCATTGAATTAAGGCATCTTGAACACCTGCATAAACGTAATAGGATTTTAAAAATGAAATAGGTAATTGAACCGAATTAGTCAAGTGTAAAACGGCCACCGTGATGAAGGTCGCAATGTAAAACCAGATGGCTACATATAGGTGACGTTCTCTTCTTTTAAAGATAGTTCCGAACATATTAATGCCAAAGGCTACCCAAACTAATGCAATGGAGATATCAATAGGCCATTCTAATTCACCGTATTCGTGGGAGGTTGTAATACCTAAGGGTAAAGTAATAGCTGCTGAAACGATGATTAATTGCCAGCCCCAGAAATGGAATTTGGACAAGAAATCACTAAACATACGCGCTTTTAATAATCGCTGAAGAGAATAATAGACACCTGCAAAAATGGCATTACCCACAAAGGCAAAAATCACAGCATTGGTGTGCAGTGGGCGAATCCTGCCAAAAGTACCATATTGGGTAATATTAACGGAGGGTGCAAATAGTTGAGTGGCGATGATTACCCCCACTAACATCCCCACAATTCCCCAAATGATGGTCGCAATGGCGAAATTTCGAACAATTTTATTATCGTAATAAAATTGCTCTAATGAGGTAGATTTTGTGCTCATAGATTATTAGTTTTTTCGTCTTCGTGTAAAATGCGCATCGCTGGAGTAATTAAATCCTCTTGTTGTCCTGATCGAATAGACCAAACAAAGGCTACCACAAATCCAATTGCCATAAAAAGGCTCAATCCGATCATTAGGTACATTATTTCCATTGGGTGTACATTTTATTTGTTGCAATTTCGGGACAATGCATCCGCTAAAACCTGACCTTAATCAGCTTTTAATCTGATTTTTTGACGTGTTAGTTTTTGCCCCATCCAATTCATACCCACGTTCGCAATGACTAGCATACTAATCGAATTCACCGGCATTAAGATGGCGGCAATTAACGGGTATAAATTTCCCTGAATGGCATAGCTTAGCCCAAATCCATTATAGACTAATGAGAGCAGAAAGCTAGCTTTGATGAGTTTTAACCCAAATTTTGAATAGTTTAAATACGTCCCTAATTGAGCTAATTCCGAACCCTTCAAAATGGCATCAGATGAGGGGGTAAAATGTAAGTGGTCATCTGAAACGGCAATACCTACATTGGCTTGTTTTAAGGCCCCAGCATCATTCAGCCCATCTCCTATCATGGCAACGATTTTACCCTTTTTTTGAAGCTCTTGAATGTACTCCATTTTCTGCATGGGGCTACATTCGAATTTCAAATGATCTTGATCGTCAAACCAATCTACAAGATGACTAGCATGTTCTTTTTTATCTCCTGAAATCAAGTGAATTTCATAGGTATGTCTTAATCGATGTAAAAGCGCTTCTATGCCTGGCCTATTTTCCCAAGGGAACTCTAGAAAACCAATCGATAGATGGTTGATTGATACGAATAAACGCGATTCGGAGCTGATGAACCCTTCAGGTGAAACGAGGTGAGTATGGGTGTATCTCGCACTACCTATTTGGACAAATAATTCTTCAAAATGAGCCTCTAAACCTTTCCCTGTCACTTCTTTGAATTGGGTCAAAGGAAGGATAGCGCGTCCTTGTAAAAACTTTTTAACTTGTTTTGATAAGGGATGAGTGGATTGAAAAACGAGGGAATAAATGGCATTCCATTCTTTTTCACTTAATTCTCGATTAAAATGAATGCTTGGCTCTGTTTTACCTTGTAAGGTTAAAGTGCCCGTTTTATCGAAAACCAAGGTATTTACTGAGGCCATTCGTTCGAAAGCTTGAATGTCTTTGATGAAGAATTGGTGTTTTGCAAGCCAGCGAATACCATGACCCAGTGCGAATGGATAAGAGACAGCCAAAGCGCAGGGACAAGCAATTACCAAAATACTCACCACAGCGTTCGACCATCTACTAGGATCTACGTTATACCAATAGATCCCTGCTGCGGTGGCTAAACTCAACAGAATGATGGTAAAATAGAAGCCCACCTGGTTTGCGAAATTTTCCCAATTCTCGGATTTGTGGTGAGGATCCTTAAAGGCTTGCTGCTCCCAAAGTTGCGTTAAGTGACTTTGATTCAGGTCTTTACTGATTTGAATTTCGATCGCTTCTCCCCTATGTTTTCCTCCCGCATAAATAGACTGTCCAGCCTCTAAGGAAATAAGTTCACTCTCCCCCGTTACAAAACTATAATCCATCTCGCTTTTGCCTTTTAACAAATAGGCATCTGCTGGAATGATTTCTTGATTTCGAATGAGCAGGCGATCCCCTATTTTGATCTCTTCTAAGGGAGCAGTTAATTCCTTGCCACCTTCGATTTTGGTCACTACAAGAGGGAAATAGGCCTTGTAATTACGTTCAAAGGAAAGAAAGTCAAACGATTTTTGCTGAAACCATTTCCCTATCAATAAAAAGAAAATCAAACCAGAAACAGAATCAATGTATCCGGCGCCCGTATGCGAAAGAATTTCATAGGCACTTCGACTGTAACCTACCAGAATCCCTAATAAGATGGGCAGCTCAATAGTCATCTTGCCCAATTTTAGGTGAGCAAACACATTGCGGAAATAATCGGAGCCTGAATAAAATACCGCCACCGTTCCTAAGGCTAAATTTAGATAGCCAAATAGCTGTTGTAGTGAACCATCTTCGATGCCTAAATATTCTGGAAAACTAAATAACATGGCATTTCCTGCACAAAATCCGGCGATGCCTAATTGTAGAAATAGGTGTTTTTGGTCGTTATTTTGTGGTTTTTCCTCCTCATTCGAAATATGCGGTTCGTAGCCTAAACGGGATATCAAGCTAGCAAGCGCACCTAAACTCAATTGATCCTCTTTGAACCAAACGGTTAAATCCTTCTTGCCAAAATTTAAACTGGTTTTAATGATATAAGGATTCAGTTTTTGCAAATTCTCTAATAAATACAAGCACGATCGGCAGTGTATGGCGGGTAAATGAAAACTTACTTTGGAAAACTCAGAATTAGAAAAAGTGATCAATCGATTACGAAACGCCGTATTATTCAAAAAGTCAAAATTCTTTTCTGTAGGAGAAATTCCAGGATTGATGTCACATGTATAATAGGCTTCTAGTTGGTTATCATTTAGCAATTCAAATACCTGTTCACAGCCATGACAGCAAAATGTTTTGTCATGTTTCTCAATCGGATGTTCACCACAGGCATCGCCGCAGTGGTAACAAACCGATGCTTCATCGACTACAGGCGCTTCTAGGATTTCTGAGTACATATTTACTGGATAATGTCTCAAATTTCCGATGAATGTAGATTGCTTTACGTGACAAATACTAGTTTGAAAACTGATCAATGTCAGGAATTAAGCTAAATAGACCCGCTACTTTCGCATTGTCAATAAAGCCAATGAACGATTTTTCAGATACAGAACGGAAAGTACTAGCGAGTGGAATTGAGCTCCGCTATTTACCTGATGAATATTTATTTCGTCAGGGTCAAAAAGCGGAATTTGTTTTTTATCTCCAGGAAGGAAGTCTACTTCTGGAAAGTCCAGCAGGTTTCGTGACCATTGATAGAAAAGGGGTATTTATTGGAATTGAAGAGGCTATTGAAGAGAAAAAACACCATTTTTCTGCGTTGACATCAAGTTATGCACAGTTTTTGGTTTTTGAACGGAAGTATTTTCAGCTATTGATCGATGAATTCGATTTAGCACTTCCCTATTTTGAATTAAAGAAAGCGGAGTTTAATGAACTTCTACAAAAGGTTCAACCGAATTACGCAACGTTATAAGGGTTTAGAGTGGTATTTAATTGGGTTTTGGCTCCCTTTTGCTTTTAGCGGAAGGGAGCTTTATGTTAGTGGGCTATCCTTTTCTTTTTTCAAGGTATTGTAGACCAAACGATCCGTAAATCCATTCAGCCACTTGTTCAAGAAAACAGTTAACTTGCCTTGTAGGGTTAAAACGAGGGTTTTCTTTTTAGCTTCATATGCTGCGGCAATTCGAGTGGCCACTTCCTCCGCAGACATCATTTTGCCTTCATCCCGCATCGTTTCGCCCGTAATCCTTCCTTCACTATTTAAGGAAGCTGCTCTGATATTTGAAGCGGTAAAGCCTGGACACGCAATTAATACATGTACTCCTGTTTCTAATAATTCTGTTCGTAAGGCTTCTAAAAAGCCATTCATGGCGAATTTAGAGGCAGAATACCCCGTTCTTACAGGCAATCCTCGGTAGCCCGCAATCGAAGAAATACCAATAATTCCACCTTTCACAGCTTTAATATGGGGTAATGCGGCATGGGTGGCATAAACCGTACCCCAAAAATTAATATCCATTACTTGTTTTAATACAGTCAAGTCAACGGTTTCAAACATCGAACGCATGGAAATTCCTGCATTATTGATTAGTAAGTCGATACGCCCGTAAAGTTCCACTACCTTGGCAATCATCGTTTGGCTTTGTTCTTCCGAGGCAGAGTCACAAACAATACCTTTAGCGGAGATGCCTTGAGCTTGTAATTCCGCTTCTGCAGCCAGTAGATTCTGCTCATTTCGACCGGTTATGATGATTTGAGCTCCTTTTCTGCCGTATTCAAAGGCTAACGCTTTTCCGATTCCAGAACTAGCTCCCGTGATGATTACTACTTGATTCTTCATGTGAATTAATTTCATTGCGAAGTTAAGGTTTTATCTTGAATTGGTTGGCTTGCCCACATAAAGCCGTATTTTTGTGCACATTTTTAGCAGCATGAGTAAGAAAAAAGAAAAGAAAGCCCCGGTGGTGTTGGAACAAATTGCCATTTTGGATTTTGCCGCTGAGGCAAAATGTATTGCCAAAGTGAACGATGAAGTGATTTTTGTACAAGGTGCGGTCGCTCCCGGTGATATCGCGGATTTACGCATTTTAAAGTCAAAGAAAAGCTTCAAACAAGCGCAAGCAATTAACATTCAACCGCTTTCAAAGCACCGTACAGAGGTGGCTTGTAGTCACTTCGGTATTTGCGGTGGCTGTAAATGGCAACATGTTTCTTACGAATCCCAAACTGCTTTCAAAGCACAGCAAGTCAAAGATAATCTGACGCGCATCGCAAAAGTGAAGTTGCCAGAATTTCAGCCTATTCTAGGCTCAGAAGAGACTTATTATTACCGTAATAAATTAGAATTCACCTTTTCATGTGCGCGTTGGCTTACGGAAGATGAAATTGGAAAGGAAGATTTAGGATCGATGA
>JBMSJH010000150.1:0-5379 GCA_049418705.1 Aquirufa sp. | reverse complement strand
AGTAGGCATTCCTACTTCCGAATTTACGTATTGACTTAAACGGATTTGCTTGCGCAAGGATTCGTTAGATAAGAGGTCCGCCACTTTGCAGTTCAGGTCTTTGGCCATCTTTTCGACGATTTCGTAGCGTTCTGGGTGAACTGCGCTGGCATCTAATGGGTTCTTCGCGTTTCGAATACGCAAGAAGGCCGCTGCTTGTTCGAAGGCTTTTTCGCCTAATCGAGTAACCTTTTTCAAATCAGAACGCTTGACGAAGGGGCCGTTCTTGGTGCGGTAGTCGATGATGTTTTGGGCAAGCTGTGGGCCTAGGCCAGAAACATAGGATAGAATCTCTTTGGAGGCGGTGTTCAATTCAACCCCTACTGAGTTTACGCAAGAGATGACGGTGTCATCGAGGGAGGCTTGCAGTTTCTTTTGGTCTACATCATGCTGGTATTGTCCCACTCCGATAGATTTAGGGTCGATCTTCACGAGTTCCGCCAAAGGATCCATCAAGCGGCGACCAATCGATACAGCCCCGCGAACGGTCACATCTTTATCCGGAAACTCCTCTCGTGCCGCTTCAGAGGCAGAATAAATGGAGGCCCCGCTTTCGTTGACCATGATAATCGTGATGCCTTCGAGTTTCAAAGCGCGCACAAAAGATTCCGTTTCACGTCCTGCTGTGCCGTTTCCAATGGCTATGGCTTGCACTTTATATTTCTTCACCCAATCTTGGATGGTGTGAGCTGCTTCTGCTGCTTGACCCGGTCCGGTGTGAGGATAGACTGCCGTATTTGCTAATAAGGTGCCTTGTTCGTCTAAGCAAACGACTTTGCAGCCGGTTCTGAAGCCGGGGTCGAGGGCTAAGACGCGTTTTTGGCCTAAAGGGGCCGCTAATAACAGTTGTCTAATATTCTCCGCGAATACGCGAATCGCTTCTTCGTCTGCGCGTTTCTTGGCTTCAGCCCGCATCTCTGTTTCCATCGCAGGCATCAGCAAGCGCTTGTAGCCGTCTTGGATGGCCATTCCCACTTGTCTAGCACAGGCATTGTTTCCGGTGATGAAACGACGTTCTAATTTGTTTAGGACCTCTTCGTCCGGCCCCGTTAGGTGTAGGTTTAAAATGCCCTCGTTTTCGCCTCTAAATAGGGCTAAAATTCGGTGAGAGGGTGCCTGAGCTAAGGATTCAGACCAGTCAAAGTAATCTTTGTATTTAATGCCTGCCTCTTGTTTTCCTTTCGCGACGCTCGATTTTACCGTCGTCTTGCGCGTGAACAAGTTTCGCGCTTCCTCTCTCGCCTCTGCCGTCTCCATCATTTCTTCTGCGAGGATGTCTCTAGCACCCGCTAAGGCCTCTTCTACGTCTTCTAGGTATTCTGCCGCTAAGACCTCTGGGTCTGCTAAGCGCTGTAGTCTTAATTGATTAGCGAGCTCTTGTAAGCCTTTCTCGCGGGCCGCCATCGCGCGTGTTTTGCGCTTGGGTTTGTAGGGAAGGTAGATGTCTTCTAATTTGGCCAAAGTCTCCGCCCCTCTAACCGCCTTCTCTAATTCAGGCGTTAATTTCTCCAGCTCCTTAAGCGACTTCAAAATCGCCTCGCGACGCTTCTCTAATTCCACATACTGATCCCGCAAATCCCGAATCGCAGCCACCTGCACCTCATCCAAACTGCCCGTCGCCTCCTTGCGGTAACGGGAAATAAAAGGAATCGTGGCGCCTTCGTCTAATAGGGCGATGGTTTTCCGAACTTGATTTTCGGAAATTTGTAGAGTGGTGGCAATTTTAAGAATCATATAATTCAGTGGGCAGTGTTAAAGTTAAAGCATAGAGCACAAAGCACAAAGAATAAAGTAGGAATCCCCTGCGGGGATGGATTAGTGAACTATTTTCTTCGGATTTTTTAAATCAGTTCACATACTCATCGCCGAAGGCGATACCATCTTTGTGCTTTTTGCTTTGTTCTTTGTTATTTAATTTTCCGGAAACGCCTCGTGGAAATACCCCGCGAACTTCCAGATTTCCTGGATTTCAGAGCCCAAAATCGGATAGGGATCGTAGGTCTTGTTCGTTGAGTTCAAGATTAAGACCTTGCGTTCTGCCAGGTGATTGATGACTTGCTTTAACACGACGCCGTCTTCGCGAGTGACTACGATGCAAATTGTCCCGTCTTTGATTTGAGTCCAGTCTTCCACGTATTCTGCGAACACGAGAGAGCCGGGTTGTAAGGGTAACATGGATTCGCCTTTGATAGGGAAAACACGGTATTTCTTGTCCTTCGGCAGGAATGGAACCTGGAAGGTGGGTAATTCTTGGATGAAACCGATGTCGTCATAAGAGGCGGTGTATCCTGCCAAAGCCTTCACAGGAACCATCTCGATATTCTCTTCGTTGTTCTGATCGACCGTCGTGGCTAAGATTCGTAGCTTCGGTTTGTTGGATAGTCCGGGGATTCTTTGGGACAAATCCTCCTTCAATAATTCATCTACCTCGACATTAAAAAACTCCGCTAGGGAGATCAAATCCGCATATTTAGGCTCCGCTCTGCCGGACTCGTAGGAGCCCAAGGTCGGCTTCTTAATATTCAGTAATTCGGCCAGTTTTTCCTGCGATGTTTTCTCTGACATCTTGCTGCGTAAAAAACGTAAATTCTGACTAAAAAAAGTGCTCATCGGATTTGCTTATTAATATAAAATGAATAAAATTCGTATCTAAAATTTCTTCGTATACTTTTCGAAGTTACGAAAGGTATTCAAAATACCCAAATATCTACCAATTTTATGCAGGAGCGCGCGATTGTGCACATGGATTTAGACAGTTTCTTTGTCTCGGTGGAGCGACTCCGAGATACAAGACTCGTGGGTAAACCTGTCATCGTGGGTGGAGGGTCGGATCGCGGCGTGGTGGCGGCGTGTAGTTATGAGACCAGGTCTTTCGGGGTGCGTTCTGCGATGCCCATGAAGATGGCGCTGAAGCTATGTCCGGATGCGATCGTATTGAGGGGAGATTATGAGGCCTATGTGCAGCATTCGGAGATGGTGACCTCACTGATTATGGAGCGGGCGCCTCTGGTGGAGAAGGCCTCGATTGATGAGTTTTATTTAGATATGACGGGGATGGAGCGCTTTTTTGGCTCTTATGCCTTTGCCCAGGATCTGCGGAATCGGATTCAGAAGGATATTGGATTGACGGTTTCTTTTGGGCTTTCAGTGAATAAGACGGTGTCCAAAGTTGCCACGAATCACGTCAAGCCCGCCGGCGAATACCAGGTGCCAGCCGGTCAAGAGAAAGCTTTTTTAGCACCGATGACGGTGAATAAAATACCGATGATCGGTGCCGTAACAGCCCAAACCCTACGTAATATGGGCATCGTCCACGTAGGAACGCTCAGCCAAATGCCGCAAAAGGTGTTAGAGCGAACCTTCGGGAAGTCGGGGACGATGCTTTGGGAAAGAGCCAACGGCATCGACTTACGCCCCGTAGTTCCTTATTCAGAACAGAAATCGTTATCGAAGGAGATTACCTTCGAGCAGGATAGTACGGACATGCTTTTATTGCGACGGATTCTGGGTTCGTTAACCGAACAGCTGAGCTACGATCTGCGCAAACTGGGGCAATGTACGTCCTGTATTACGGTGAAGGTGCGTTACTCGAATTTTGACACGCATACTCGTCAAATCAGTATCCCCGCCTCAGCCAGCGACCACCGCCTGATTCCGGCGGTTTATGAATTGTTCGAGAAGCTCTATGACCGAAGGCTCTTGATTCGCTTGATCGGGGTGCGTTTCTCGAAGCTATTGCAAGGGCAGGAGCAGCTGAACCTGTTTGACGACGGGGCGAAGCTGGTTCCGCTCTATCAGGCGATGGATTCCCTGAAGAACCGCTACGGCGAGTTTTCCATCTTGCGTGCGAGTGGATTAATGGGGAGCGCCGAACGGAGAAATCGACTGCCTGGTGCTGCGACCCCTACTGTTGCGACACTCGCTGGTGCGTCACACGCCGCGTTATCATCAAAAAACGACGAATAGATGTATTTAAATTGCCATTCCTACTACAGCCTGCGCTATGGTACGCTTTCGCCTGAGCAATTAGTTCAGGAGGCGAAGGCGCGTGGGATTACGTGTTTGGCATTAACGGACATCCACCGGAGTTCGGGGGTATTCGATTTTGTGCAGGCTTGTGAGGCCGCGGGGATTAAGCCGGTGGTGGGGATGGAGTTCGAGGCGGGTTATGTGTGTTTAGCGAGGAATGAGGCCGGTTTTTTACAGATAAATGATTTTGCGACGAAGTATTTAGTGTCCAAAGAACCCTGGCCAGAGCGTCCTCCCATTTCAGACGATGTGTGGACGATTTATCCTTTAGCCCTGCGCAAGAAGATTAAGACGCTAGCCGGACCTCGGGAGCGTTGGGGGGTGCGGGCGAGTGACCGAAACCTGATTTGGAAAGAAAAAGACCTGCGTGATTTTGTCTGGTGCCAGCCTTTTACGTTTCTTGATCAGCGCGGTTTCTCGATGCATCGCTTATTGCGGGCGATTGATTTAAATACCTTGTTGAGTAAGCTGTCGAAGAAGGATCAGGCGCAGGAGGACGAGCGGCTCTATTCGCCAGCTGAATTGCAGGCTTGTTGTGCGGATCATCCGGAGCTCTTAGCCGAGGCGGATAAGATCTTAGCCGATTGTACCTTTTCTTTTGATTTTAAGCGCCCTAAGAACCGTTCGCTGTTTAGTGCGTCCAAAGAGGACGATTTAGCTCTCCTCACCAAGCTAGCTTACGAGGGTTTGCGTTACCGCTATCCGCGGGGGGATCGGGAGGCGAAGGCGCGGGTGGAAAAGGAGTTGCGGATTATCAATGAGCTGAATTTTAATGCCTATTTCCTAATTACCTGGGACATTATTCGTTATGCGAGATCCAGAGGCTATTTCCACGTGGGGCGTGGCTCTGGCGCGAATTCCATCGTGGCCTATTGCATCGGGATTACGGATGTGGATCCGGTGGAATTAGATCTGTATTTTGAGCGGTTTATTAATGAACACCGGACGAGTCCGCCGGATTTTGACATTGATTTTTCCTGGGATGAGCGGGATGACATCATCGATTATATCTTTAAGCGCTATGGCTCGAAGCATGTTTGCCTGTTAGCGACTTATGTGACGTTTCGGGATAAGTCGATTTACCGAGAGCTGGCGAAGGTTTTTGGCCTTCCCAAAGCCGAGATAGACGCCTGGCTCGATCCCGCTACCGCCATGCGCGAGGTGACTTCGGAGATTCAGGCGCTGATCGTGAAATACGGACAGCTATTGCTCGACTTTCCTAATTACCTGAGCATCCACGCCGGGGGAATCTTGATTTCAGATGCCCCATTAAGCGCGTACACGGCCTTGGAGGGTATGCCTAAAGGCTTT
>JBMSJH010000149.1:0-5496 GCA_049418705.1 Aquirufa sp. | reverse complement strand
CTCCGTAATCCCTCCATACGAATCAATTCGTCTATCTCTAAAGAAAGGCCAGGTTCTGCGGTAGTATTCACTCGAATCGACGTTGACATCGACTAATGCGATTTCTTCTTGATCGTGAGAGGCTTGGAAGATGACGCGACCGAAGGCGTTGGAAACGAAACTGCCTCCCCAAAATTGTTGGCCATTTTCAGTACCCACGCGGTTAACTGAAACGACTGGAACGCCGTTTGCAACCGAATGTGAGCGCTGTATGGTTTGCCAAGCTTGGTATTGTTCGCGGTTGATTTCTCCGTCTTTTTCCTCTAAATCCCAGCCGATGGCTGTTGGATAAACTAAAACTTCTGCTCCTTGAAGAGCCGTTAAGCGAGCTGCTTCTGGATACCATTGATCCCAGCAGATGAGCACACCGATTTTAGCAAACTTCGTATTAAAGACTTGATATCCTAAATCTCCCGGAGTGAAATAATATTTCTCGTAATAGCCAGGATCGTCTGGAATGTGCATTTTACGGTATTTACCCAGGTATTGTCCGTCTGCATCGATGACCGCGGTGGTGTTGTGGTAAAGCCCAGCTGCGCGTTTCTCGAAAAGAGATGCGACGATTACAACGTTTAATTCCGCTGCCAAAGCCCCTAATTCATCTGTCGATGGACCCGGGATTGCCTCTGCCAAAGCGAAGAAATCCTGCTTTTCTTCGTAACAGAAATAGACTGATTTGAACAATTCCTGCAAGCAAATCACTTGAGCACCCTTACTCGCAGCGTCGCGAATAGAGGAAAGCGTTTTTTGCCAGTTTTCTGAAACATTAGAGCTACAGGATAGCTGAATTAAGGCGAAGGAAACGTTTTTCATCAATATCTTGGTTTTTACCTTGTAAATCTGGCCAAAATTAAGAAAAAACACGTTGCTAGCCTCATTCTTTCATTCTTTTCGGTAAATTGCAATCTAATGTATTTGATTTATTAAGATTTAATGGAAAATAAAAAACAAGATACCGCCTCAGCATTAAAGGATATTATTTCACACGCGAAAGAATATGGTTTCGTATTTCCGTCTTCGGAAATTTACGATGGTTTGCAAGCGGTATATGATTACGGTCAAAACGGTGTCGAATTAAAGAATAACTTAAAAACGGTTTGGTACAAGGCGATGACGATGTTGAATGACAACGTGGTGGGTCTTGATGCGGCTATTTTTATGCACCCATTGACATGGAAGGCCTCTGGTCACGTGGATTCATTTAATGATCCGATGATTGATAATAAGGATTCTAAAAAGCGTTACCGTGCGGATACTTTATTAGAAGAAAGAGCTGCGGCATTAGAGGAAGAAGGAAAAGAGGCAGAAGCGAAGGCTTTGTTACAAAAGATGGCGAAATGCTTAGATGCAGGGGATTTAGAGGGAGTTCGCCAGATCATTATCGATGAAAATATCAAGTGTCCTATTTCAAATACCGCTAACTGGACTGAGGTTCGTCAATTCAATTTGATGTTCTCGACTCAAGTAGGTGCCGTTTCTGAGGATGCGAGTTTAATTTATTTACGACCGGAGACAGCTCAGGGGATTTTTGTTAATTTCTTGAATGTCCAAAAGACGGGCCGTATGAAGGTTCCTTTTGGCATTGCCCAAATCGGAAAAGCCTTCCGTAACGAGATCGTAGCTCGTAATTTCATCTTCCGTATGCGCGAATTCGAACAAATGGAGATGCAATTCTTCGTTCGCCCTGGCACGGAAATGGAATGGTATGCGAAGTGGAAAGAAACGCGTATGAAGTTCCATTTGGCTTTAGGTATTCCGGCTTCTTCATTGAAATTCCACGATCACGATAAATTAGCCCACTACGCAAATGCGGCGGTAGATATCGAATACAAGTTCCCTTTTGGCTTTAAAGAAATGGAAGGAATCCACTCGAGAACGGATTTCGACTTGAAAGCGCACCAAGATTTATCGAGAAAGAAACAACAGTATTTTGACCCAGAGATTAACGAAAATTACATACCTTATGTGGTTGAAACGTCCGTAGGGGCCGATCGTTTATTCTTAGCGATACTTTGCAATGCCTATACAGAAGAGACCGTGGGCGAAGGAGATCAAGAAAAACAACGTGTTTTCTTAAACTTCCACCCGGCATTAGCTCCTGTGAAAGTGGCCGTTCTTCCATTAGTGAAGAAGGATGGTCTTGCAGAGAAAGCACAAGAGATCACAAACAGCATTAAATTTGCCTTTAATACAACTTACGACGATGGTGGCGCCATAGGCAAGCGTTATACACGTCAAGATTTAATTGGAACACCGTATTGTGTGGTGGTGGATTACCAAACCATGGAAGACAACACCGTGACCGTTCGCGATCGCAACACGATGACCCAAGAGCGCATTTCTATAGCAGACCTAAAAGAGAAAATTGGTTATGCTGTATCGATGGAGCGTATTTTTGAAAAACTAGTTTAGTAAAAACGCAAACAACGACGATTATGATCACCGAAGAGACGAATCCAGCAGAAGAATTGGAAACCACTCCTACTCCACCACAAGAAACGCCAGCCGAAGAAGCTGAAGCTGTAGCTACCGCTGAAGAAACACATGCTCCCGCTGAGGTGGCAGCTCCGGCGGAAGTAGTTTTTCCTGTAGTGGAAGAAAAGGCCGTGGAATTCCCTGTTTTAGACCTTTCAAATGCAACAAAGGAAAGCATTTTGGCTTTTTATGAGCAATTGAAAGCCATTCTTCAAGCGAGCGCCTCAT
Source organism: Aquirufa sp. (assembly GCA_049418705.1). Taxonomy (GTDB): domain Bacteria; phylum Bacteroidota; class Bacteroidia; order Cytophagales; family Spirosomataceae; genus Aquirufa. The sequence continues at coordinate 2,754 of JBMSJH010000149.1, read as the reverse complement.
CGGCGAATTTCAAAAAAGTCGATGAATTGACGAAAGAAGTAAAAACAGCTTGGGAAGCCATTAAGCAAAGTGAACGCGCTGAAGCTTTAGCCGCTTTTAAGGCTGGGAACGAAGATTCCGAGGAAGGTTTTTCTTTCAAAGGGGATGAAACTTCACAACAAATTGATGCGATTTCAGCGTTTATTCGCACAGAAAGAAGCGCATTTTTCTCTAACATGGAGAAATTGAGAGAGAAGGCATTAGAGGGAAAGACGCGTTTGATTAACGAGTTAAGAACGTTGGTGGATTCGGATGACAATTCTGATCCGGCACACGTGAATGCGAGCTTTAAGGCATTCAAGAAGATACAAGAAGAGTGGAAAGGTTTAGGAAGTGTGCAGGGACCTATGAATCAGACGCTTTGGCAAAGTTATCATGCCTTAGTGGATCGTTTCTACAGTAATAGAAGCATATTCTTCGAACTGTTAGAGTTAGATCGTAAGAAGAATTTACAGGCCAAAGAAGCCATTGCCACTAAACTAGAATCATTAGCCGCTGAGATTTCTAAAGGCGGTACTTTGCAGAAATTATTAAAAGAGGCAGAAGAGCTATTCGAAGAATATAAGCACATCGGACCAGCGAACAGAGATGATAATGAGTCACTTTGGACGCGGGTGAAGAAATCATTAGATGTTCTTTTCGAACAAAAAAGAGCTATCAATGATGCCCAAAAGCAAGTTTTCGAAGAGAATCTGAAAGTTAAACGCGAGATCGGTGACTTGATGAAGCATTATGCAAACTTCACAGCAGCGAACATCAGCGAATGGAACCAAGCATCTAAAGCGGTATTAGCGCTTCAGGAGCAATGGAATAATTTAAAAGGTGGATTACCACGCGAAGGTGGTAAAGAGGTTAGCCATAACTTTTGGTCTGACTTAAAAACCTTCTTCAAACACAAGAGTGAATTCTTCTCGAAGATCGATGCCGAGCGCAAAGCTAACTTAGCGGCGAAGCAATTATTGATCGACCAAGTGAATGGAATCGTAGAAACGGGAACCATCACACCTGAAGTGACTCAAATGGTCATCGAGACGCAGAAAAAGTGGAAAGAGATCGGTCACGTTCCAGAAAAACAAAAAGAATCTATTTACGCGAAATTCAAAGCAGCGTGTGACGCTTATTTCAACTTAACACGTGAAAAAGGTAAGAACGCGAAGGATGTTGAATTCGAAGCAAACTTAGAAGCAAAGCAAGCCATTTTAAAAGAAATGGAAGCGATGCTAAAAGACCCTAGCCTATTAGCCTCATTAGGTGAGAAGAAAGCAGCTTGGGATGCGATTGGTTTCGTACCACGTAATAATGTGAAAGCCATTCAAGAAAGCTTCCGCACAACTTGGAATGCTTTAATTGATTTAGCTCGTACACAACCTAAAGAACAATTAGCAGCCTGGGGTTTTGAATTAAAATCTTTATCATCAGAATCTAATTCAGGTGGCGAAGAGAAAAAATCTGCATCACCAGATGCTCGCAAGAAAATTCAGGCATTAGAAAATGATATCGCCGTGTTAACCAATAACTTAGAATTCTTCGCGAAGTCTAAAAACTCGGATAAACTACGTGCAGAGGTCGAAAAGAGAATCGCTGAAGCGGAAAAAGAACTCGAAAAATTGAAAAAAGATTAATTTTTTTCAAACAATATTTTGCGTTTTAATCCATTTGGCTTACTTTTGTGAACTCAAATGCGCCTCCTTAGCTCAGCTGGTAGAGCAACTGATTTGTAATCAGTAGGTCATTGGTTCGATCCCGATAGGAGGCTCAGAAAGCTCGACAGAAATGTCGGGCTTTTTTGTTTTACCACATCTGCTCTACTTGCCTAGCAATCTCCGGCAAATCCTGCTGTTTCATACAAGCAAAATGGCCTTTAGGACAGGTCTTCGTACCAAAATTCGAGCAAGGTTGGCAAGTTAAATCGGGAACGATGGATTGGAATACCCGCGCTTTCGAATCATCAGGCATAAAAGGTTCCACCTGTAATGCAGGGGAAGTCGCTCCCCAAATGGCAATGACATTCTTTTCAAAGGCACAAGCGATATACAGCATACCGGTGTCATGTGAAATCACTAAACGTGCTTTAGAAACAATCAAAGCAGATTCATGCAAAGAATAAGCGCCACAGGTATTCACGATGCGCGTAGGGTCTAATAAGGCCAAAGCCTCGCCATCCGCCACCTCTTCTTTTCCACCCACTAAGACGATGGGATGAGGAATTTGGGAACATAAAACCTTCAATGACTCCAAAGGCAATTTCTTGGTCGCATAAGAGGCACCTATCACTAAGGCTACGTAACCCTCCGGGAAAAAGTCAGGCTGAATGACCTCAGAAGGCACAAAATAATCCAAACCTTTACCATCGTAGCTAACACCCAGAGGAGCTAATGTATCCACAGAACGCATCGAAATGTGGCGATCTGCCATTCGATTCACCTGGAATTTGGTCAGCAAAAACTTCTCTACACTTAACTTATTGTAGGATAAATAAGGCACACCTAATGCTAAGCGAATCCGCAAAGTGCGCAGATTCTTATGCAAATCGATGATATAATCGAATTTACAGACTTTTAATTCCTGAATCGTAGCGGAGAGATCTTTGTCAAAATAATGGAATTGATCCACATAAGGATTCGATTCCGATACGGCCTTCATCGACTTCTTCGTCAAAAAATGGATCTCTACACCAGGAATCTGCTGCTTCGCACAACGCAAAGCAGCAGAAGC
>JBMSJH010000148.1:0-5542 GCA_049418705.1 Aquirufa sp. | reverse complement strand
GAGGTGAGGGATTTAACATGCTGCTTTTTGGAACAGAAAACTATCACACGTGTATACTCCTGAAGCTTCAATAAATGCTTCACTAAAGGACTCTTTTGCTTCTCATAGACCACGAAAGCTTCTTGTACGATTTGCTCAGGTGGTTTCGAAACGGCAATATTAATCTCCACCGGATTTTGCAACAATTTCTGAGCTAAGGTCTTCATCTTAGGTGCGAAGGTGGCAGAGAACAATAAGTTTTGGCGCTTTTCAGGAAGGAAAGAGATGATCTTCATCAAATCATCCGAGAATCCCATGTCTAGCATGCGATCCGCCTCATCTAAAACTAAATAACTGCAGTGTTTTAAATTCACATAACCCATATTTAAATGGGCAATCATGCGACCTGGTGTACAAACCACGATATCCACACCGCTGGTCAAAGCCGTCTTCTCCGTCGTGAAGGAATTTCCATCCCCTCCGCCATAAATGGCAATAGAGCTAACATTCGTGAAATAGCCTAAACCTTCCATGTTTCCAGCGATTTGAATCGCAAGTTCACGGGTAGGTACGATAATCAGGGCATTGATGTGGTCCTCGGGATGAGGTTCGGTAATTAATTTATGGATGATGGGCAAAAGAAAGGCGGCTGTTTTACCGGTTCCTGTTTGGGCTGAGGCTAAAATGTCACGGCCTGCTAAAATGGGTTGGATAACTTGGGATTGAACCGGTGTTGCGGTCTTGTATCCCATGGAACTGATACCGTCTAAAATTTGTGGGCTAAGCCCGAGTTCTTCAAATGTCAAAGTATGTGTGTTTATTTTACCTTCTGATAGGTGGACAATCAATGCTTCGCTCTAAATGGAAGATTAATTGAAATTGAGTTACAAAATAGTGATCGACTAAATTAGTCGCGTATTCTGATGGGATTAAAAGTTTAGTGGTTAACTCCGTTTGAGCGGGTTGATTTTTAGGCGCTGAAAATAAATTTCCCAATTGCGTTCGTAAACTAGCCTCAAATCCGAAATCCATAAAGTCATTCAAACGATATCTAAATCCAACCCCTACTGGAATGGAAAATCCAATGGAAGGGACCGTTTCGTTGAAATTACGGATAGGGTTAGTTGGGTAATCAGTCGCAATGATGTCGGAATAGTTTCTCCAAGAAGCCCCGGGAATACCCGCTCCTCCAAGTGAATCTAATTGATAAAGTTCCGGATTAGTGGATACTAAGGCAATTCCAGCAGACAAATAGGGAGAGAAGCGATTACGCTTCATGAAACTTTGTTGGTTACCGTTTAACTCTAATAAACCAGATATCCCAAACTCCACAATATCATTTCTAAACCGGAAGCGTAAATCGGGTGTGGTAGGTAATAGAGCAGAATTGTCAAAAGTATAATCATTGCCAGCCAGACGGATATAATTCAAATTCCCTTTAATGCTGAAGTTCTTGCTGACGTGACGGGTTAAATGAGCACCTACATTAAATCGAGATTGATCATTTACTAAACGATTAAACATCGTTAATTCGTCGTTTAAGCTGTAGTAATGGGAACTACCAGCACCAAAGCCTATCGATGTATGCGGATTAAAGCGCGCTTTTTTAAAGCCTGTACCTCCTTTTTTACCTATTTTCCAAAATTGAGCATGCGTCGAAGCACTGAAAGTTAGTGTAAGCAGTAGAAGGATGGAACTAAATCGTAGCATAAGAGGCGTAAATTTAACGTCAAAAACAAATATACTCATAAATCAATAAACGCTAAGAACTTGGATTTATTTTGCTGAGCTAATTTGGAATATTTCTAACTTGCTTCTCTCCGGAAGCTTCGGTAATTTTAGGTATAATTCTGTAACCATGAAAAAAATCATCCTCTTTTTAGCTGCGGCTGTATTTGCCGCTTGTAGCTCAAATCCTGAAGTGAGTGCACCCACGGAGAATTTAAACGAAGTATTAGCCTGTACGGATGCGAAAGGCTTAATCGCAAAATATGGGGAGAGATCTGTGATATTGGATACCTCAATCATTTCGGGCGATGACACGTTAAAAGGCGCGATTATTTTCCCTGGGACAGCGAAACAAGCCAGTGTGTTTTTCCATGAAGGTAAGATTTCAGATGTGAGTATTCAAGGTGATAATTCAGCTTGGAAAACAAGTTCAGGCCTTTACTTAGGATTAACACTTCAAGAAGTAGAGAAGATTAATACAAAGAATTTCACGATCTCCGGTTTTGGCTGGGCACACGGTGGTTCTGTGGTTTCCTGGGAAGGGGGCAAATTAGCGGGTGATAGCACGTTAACGCATCAAGTTTCTTTCCGTAATAAGCGTCAAAATATTTCCGTAGAAGAATTCAATAAAATATCAGGGGAGGCAGAGTTTGATGTACGTCATCCATCGATTCAACAAATGAATCCAACGCTGGAACAAATCACGATTTTGAAGCCTTATATCCCATCGAAAGAAGAGGGTAAAGGGATAGCAAAGAAAATTGAATCCAGCCAAATACCTGTTCGCTAGGTTAATTTAGGGTTGTTCTTGTGACGGTCTGCATCACGTACCGTCTTCTTTAAGAGGTTCTGTTTCAGAGCCTCTTCTAGGTTAATGCCTGTTTGGTTGGCTAGACAAATCAACACAAACAAGACATCCGCCATTTCATCCCCAAGGTCCTTGTTTTTATCTGACTCTTTCTCTGATTGTTCGCCATATCGACGTGCAATGATGCGTGCGACTTCACCCACTTCCTCTGTCAGCATCGCCATATTAGTCAGCTCATTAAAATAGCGAACACCTACCGTCTTAATCCACTCATCTACTTGTTGTTGGGCTTCAGATATAGTCATCATTAAGGATTTTTAGAGTCAATGATAATGGTCACAGGACCATCATTCGTGAGATTAATTTGCATATCGGCACCGAAAACGCCGGTTTGGATCTTTTTGCCTAGCTTTTCAGATAATGTACTAATCAGTAGTTCATACAGCGGAATCGCCTGTTCAGGTCTAGCAGATTCTAAAAAACTAGGGCGATTGCCCTTACGAGTGGCAGCGTATAGGGTGAACTGACTTACAAGTAAAAGTTCTCCGTTAATCGCCTGTAGATCTAAATTCATTTTGCCTTCTTCGTCTGAGAAAATACGCAAACCCGCGATTTTGCCAGCTAAATACGCTACATCTTCCGCTGTATCATCCACATGGATGCCTAAAAGCACCATAAAGCCTTGCTGGATGGAAGCTTGTAAAGCTTCGTCAATATGAAGTGTCGCTTGACTGACGCGTTGAATAACCGCTAACATATGCTATAGAAGCCAGTAAACGATTAAAAAATAAACCCCATAGCCTAAGATGTCATTCGTCGTCGTAATGAAAGGTCCACTGGCTACAGCTGGATTAATTTTTAATTGGTTTAAAACTAGCGGCGTAATCGTTCCCATTAAACTGGCTAACATTACCACTGCAAAAAGAGAGATGGAAACAGTCATGGATAACATGATTTGGCCTGAATCCACTAATAAGGAACATCCAAATGCGAAGATAGCCGCAATCAAAGCGTTGATTAAAGCAACTAAGAGCACTTTCTGAAGACGTTTCCACAAAGTAGTATCTAGACCACTTTTATCTGCTAATGATTGAACGATTAAAGAGGATGATTGAATTCCCACATTTCCTCCCGTAGAACCGATCAACGGAATAAAGGCTGAGATGGCAGGTAAAATGGAAATCGTATCGTCAAAGCGATCGATGATTTTAGCCGCTAAAAAACTACCGACCATACCTCCGATTAACCATGGAAGACGAGAACGTACTAATAACCAAACTGAGTCATCTTCCTCAACGTCCTCCGAGATACCGGCCATGACCTGAATATCTTCTTGTGCTGATTCCGTAATGAAATCGACCACGTCATCGATGGTGATTCGGCCTAAAAGTCGGCCTTGGATATTTACGACTGGAATGGCTTCTAAATCGTATTTCTGCATTAAATCCGCTACTTCTTCACCAGAGGCATAGGTCTGAACGGATACGATTTCATCATCTTCATAGACGTCAGCGATTTTAGAACCTCGCTTAGCTAAGATGATTTTCTTCAAAGAAACGGTACCTAATAATTTGCCGTCATCATCTATGACATAGACGGAATATACTTTCTCTACGTCTTCCGCCTGTTTGCGAATTTCTTCTACACACTCGGTAACGGTTTGAGAGATATTAATCTTGATTAACTCTTTCTGCATTAAGCCACCCGCACAATCCTCGTCGTAATGCATTAAGTCGATAATGAATCGAGCTTGCTCCCGGTCTTTCAATAAAGCGATTACTTCCTCACGTACTTTTACGGGCTGTTCATTTAAAATATCCACCGCGTCATCTGAATCAATCACGTTGATGTATTGCGCAATTTCTTTCGAAGTAAAGTTCTTTAAGAACTTCTTACGGTCGTCAGAATCAAGCGTAGAAATAATTTCAGCGGCTAGTTTTGTATCGATTAATAGCACGAGGTATTTCGCCTCTTCTGTCGTTAATTCGATTAAAATGCTGGTGATATCCGCCGGGAAAAGCTCCTCTAGCTTCAATAAGATTTCCTCATTCGCCTGATTTTCGATCATCAAGCGGATGTCCTCTATGAACTCTTTGGTTAGTTCAAACGGAAGGTGATTTGGGTTTAATTCTTCCATGTTTTGAGGGATTTTAGGTATTACGGCGCAAATTACTAAAAATAGCTCGATTAAGCGCCTTGGTAGCCATTATCTTTCCATAAAATCGTTAACTCGGTGAACTCGGCTACACCCAATTGTTCCGCGCGTTTAGAAAGTAATGGGTGTTCAGGTAATTGCAAGGCTCTGAGCGCATTACGTAAGGTTTTGCGTCGTTGGTTGAACGCCATTTTGACCAAAGACTTAAATTTAGCCGGATCGCAGTCTAGTTTTTTGTCCCAATTTCGTACCAGACGAATAACACCAGAGTTGACTTTTGGGGGAGGCGTAAATACCTCAGGTCCTAAACTGAATAGGTATTCGATATCGTAGAAGGCTTGAAGCAATACGCTTAAAATGCCGTAATCTTTATTTCCCGGTTTCGCCGCTAAACGGACAGCCACTTCTTTCTGTAACATGCCCACCACTTCGATGCATTGGTCTTTGTATTCTAAAATACGGAAGAAGATCTGCGTGGAAATGAAATAAGGGAAATTGCCCACAATCGCGAACTTCTCTTCCCCGAAAATATTTTCTAAGGGATAACGTAAAAAGTCACCATCAATTAGACGAGGGCCGGTAAACTCTAAATAGTTTTTACGTAAGTAGTCCACGGACTCTTTATCGATCTCGATGAGGGAGGTTTCGTATTCTGTTTTTTTGACCAAAAACTGAGTCAACACCCCCATCCCTGGACCTATCTCCAATACTTTCGTGTAGGCCCCATTCGGTTGCAAGCCATCAACGATGCGCTTAGCCGCATCTAAATCATTTAAAAAATGTTGTCCTAAACTCTTTTTTGCTCTTACTTGCACCGTGTCTTGTGGGTTTAAGGGGTAAAATTAAGCCCTTTTTTGTACATTTAAACAAAA
>JBMSJH010000147.1:0-5544 GCA_049418705.1 Aquirufa sp. | reverse complement strand
GAGACGATTGTTTTCCCTTCGAAGAATCCAGGGGCCTTCCAAAAAGACTTCGAACGACTCGCCACCACCCTTTTAGACAACCAAACCCACGGGTTTCACAATATCATCAGTTCGGAATCCCCGCGGCAATTAGAACGACTCGAGGTGATTTTTAACGAAATTAATACGAGCATTCAGTTCAAACCTTTGCAGATTTCACTTCGCGAAGGCTTTGTGGACGAACAAACGAAGGTGGCCTTTTACCCGGACCACCAGCTGTTCGAACGCTACCACCGTTACAAAGAGAAGAACAAGTTCTCGAAGAACAAAGCCTTGACCTTAAAGGAATTACGTTCCCTTCAGGTGGGCGATTTCGTGACGCACATTGATTATGGAATCGGACGTTTTGCCGGCTTAAACTTGGTAGAAACGGCAAATGGAGAGCAGGAAGTCATTCGATTGATCTACCGCGACGACGATGTCTTGTCGGTTTCGATCCATTCTTTGCACAAGATTTCGAAGTATTCTGGAAAAGAAGGTGCCCCTCCGTCGATGTCAAAATTGGGATCGCCGGATTGGGATAACAAGAAGTCTCGAGTAAAAAAGCAGGTGAAGGATATTGCCAAAGAGCTCATCTCCCTCTACGCCAAGCGTAAAAACGCGCCAGGTTTTGCCTTTTCTCCCGACACCTACCTTCAGGCTGAGCTTGAATCCTCCTTCCTATACGAGGATACGCCAGATCAAGCGAAAGCAACCATCGACGTAAAATCAGACATGGAGAAACCGCATCCGATGGACCGATTGGTTTGTGGGGATGTGGGTTTTGGGAAGACAGAAATCGCTATTCGCGCTGCCTTTAAGGCCGTGGCGGATTCGAAGCAAGTGGCTGTCCTAGTTCCTACCACGGTGCTTGCGATGCAACATTACCGCACATTCCACGATCGCCTCGCGGCGTTCCCTTGCAAGGTGGAATACGTGAATCGCTTTAAGTCGACGAAACAAATCAACGAAACCCTGGCCCGCGTGGCAAGTGGAGAAACGGATATTTTAATTGGCACCCACCGTTTAGTGAACAAGGACGTGCATTTCAAGCGCTTAGGCTTGATGATTATTGATGAGGAGCAGAAGTTTGGGGTGAAGGTCAAAGACCGCCTTAAAGAAATGCGCGTCGATGTGGACGTGTTAACCTTAACGGCTACACCGATTCCGAGAACCCTACATTTCTCCTTAATGGGCGCCCGCGATTTAAGTATCATCGCCACACCTCCGCCTAACCGACAACCAGTTGAGACGAAACTAGTCGTCTTATCTGATGAAATATTGCGTGATGGGGTAAGAGAAGAAATTAGCCGAGGAGGTCAAGTTTTCGTGGTATATAACCGAATCGGTGAACTCGAAAGCATCGCGAACCGCATCTTGCGCCTAGTCCCAGATGCAAAAATTGCGGTGGCTCATGGCCAAATGGAGGGTGACCAGCTAGAGAAAATCATGATGGGCTTCATCGAGGGCCATTACGACGTACTCGTCGCGACAAACATCATCGAATCTGGACTAGACATCCCGAACGCGAATACGATCTTCATTTTAAACGCGAATAACTTCGGACTCTCCGATCTCCACCAAATGCGTGGTCGTGTAGGTCGTTCGAATAAAAAGGCCTATTGCTACCTAGCAACACCTTCGCTGGCGAATTTAACGAGCGATGCGCGCAAGCGTCTCAGTGCTTTGGAGGAATTCTCTGATCTGGGCGACGGTATCAAAGTGGCCATGCGCGACCTCGATATTCGGGGTGCCGGAAACCTATTAGGTGCTGAGCAAAGTGGCTTTATCAATGATTTGGGATATGATATGTACCATAAGATTCTGGATGAGGCGGTGCAAGAATTGAAGGAGAATGAGTTCAGAAAGCTCTTCGAAGTCGATTTAGAGCAAGTCGCCGAAATGCTGAAAGTGGATTGCACCATAGAAACCGATTTGCGCGTGTTGATTCCAGAAGAATATGTGACGAGCATCTCGGAGAGACTAGCACTTTACACACGATTGGATGAAATCGAAGACGAGGAAACGCTAGCTGTATTTATTAAGGAGATCAAAGACCGTTTTGGCGATTTACCACAGGAGGTGAACGACATGATTGAATTAGTGAAGTGTAGATGGAAGGCCCAGGTTTTGGGAATTGAAAAAATTCTATTGAAAAACAATATTCTGAAGTTCCATTTCGTTTCCTCAGAGTCTACACGACCACTCGACCAAAACATCGTTATCAAGGTCATTTCCTTCGTGAACAACAAAAAAGGACTGTGTCAATTGCGAGAAAAAGCGGGAAAAATGATCTTGCAAATCGATAAGGTGAGTAGTATTAAAGAATTAAATACTATTTTAGTGGATATTTTGGGGTAATTAATACCTTTGTTAATTGATTCTACCTATTAAAGGAATATAAATGCGTACGAAATTAAGATTAATCCTGGGGGTACTAAGCTGTGTGTTTTTGCTCACTTCTTGCCCTAGCGGACTTAAAAATGGCAACCCGAACAGTATTAAATTTGGGAAGAAATCGACCGTTACCGGTTTAGCCTACAATAATAAAAAAGGAGGATTCAAGGTAAACACTTCTTACAAAGGACCTATCGTAGGCCCTAATTTAGTGTTTATTGAAGGTGGACGTGTGACTTTGGGTGGAGGAGAAGAGGATGTGATGAAGCGCAACGACAACCGCCAGCGTACCGTAACAATTCAATCCTTTTACATGGATGAAACGGAAATTGCGAACTTGCACTATTTAGAATATTTAGATGCGATCAAGCGTGATTCTACGCTAAATGCCTACACGGCAGCCCTTCCGGATACCACGGTTTGGCTAGATGAATTAGCCTACAACGATCCCTATGTAACGCATTATTTACGTCACCCAGGCTTCCGTATGTACCCTTTAGTAGGTGTTACGTGGAAACAAGCGAATGATTATGCAGCTTGGAGAACGGCAGTTGTGAATAAAAACGTGGCTTTCCCGAAAGGAAAACCTAGAAACCGTAAGAATCCCGTGGCTAACATGGAGTCTGGTTTAATTTTACCAGAATACCGTTTGCCTACGGAAGCGGAGTGGGAATATGCAGCGAAAGCCATGATCGGTACGCAGCAAGAAGATGAAAATCAAGAAAATCAGCGTATTTACCCTTGGGATGGGCCTTCGATGCGTCAGCCTTTCGGTAGAACGCGTGGCCAAATGCTCGCGAATTACAAGCGTGGTCGTGGTGATTACTCTGGTTTAGCGGGCCGCTCAAACGACGGTGCGATGATCACCGCTGAGGTTTATTCGTATCCAGCGAATGATTTCGGTCTATACAATATGGCCGGCAACGTGAACGAGTGGACAATGGACACTTACCGTCCGTTGACCTTAGATGACGTGAATGATTTAAACCCTGCGCGTCGCAACGAAGCACAGGATCCAGCAAAATTATATGACAAAGGAAATTCCTTGATTAATGATAATGCCAAAGTCTACAAAGGCGGCTCTTGGGCAGATGGACCGTATTGGTTATCTCCAGGCACCCGTCGCTATTTAGACAAAGATGCTTCTACCTCTACCATCGGTTTCCGTTGCGCGATGTTCGCTCCTGGAAAACCAACGAAGCGATAATCAACCCTCATTTTAAAGCAGCCAGTGCTAGGAAAGACAATTTCCCCGTACTGGCTGCTTTTATTTTAGCCCCCGCCGCTAAAAAAGTCGCCCCCGTGGTCATTGTATCATCCACCAGTAAAATCCGCAAACCATCCAGCTCGTCCGGCTTTAACACCTCAAAAACCTCCTCCAGCGTCTCATAACGCTCAGCCCGGTTCAAGCCAATCAAAGACGAAACCTGTTTATTCCTCACTAAATTATTCTCTAGGAACGGAATACCTGATTCGCGCGCAATCCCTTTTGCGATGCAAGCGGCCTGATTATAGCCCCGCTCTCTTCTTCGAGAAGGATGCAGGGGCATCGGAATGATGATATCATACTCCTTTCGTGTGAATGACCTACCTATACAAGCCCCCAGGTACTCCCCCAGTTTCTCTTGACCCTTGTATTTTATCTGATGTAAAATATGTTGCACCTTCCCGCCTTCTGAAAACAAGAAATAGACATGCACCCGATCGTATTCGATCAGGCCATCGAGCTTGTGAGATATCCAATTCGGCTGTTCTAGGAATAATCCGGGCTTAGGCAGTTCGAATCGACAGGCGGTACAAAGCATTATTTCCGAGCGAATTAGCACCTGATCGCAAGCAAAACAACATTTGGGATAAAGTAATTGTAAAAAGCTTGTAATCATCTTGAAAAAACTTTTGTATTTAATTAAGTTTCAGTAATTTTGCACCCCTAAAAGAGAACCTAAAACGAAATCAACAAAAGATGTTGTCCAAGTTCTTGATAAAGAAAAAAGAGTCTAAAAAAATAGTTCATAATTAACCTTTTAAAATGGCACGCGATTTAAAATTCACTAGAAACATCGGTATTGCTGCGCATATTGATGCGGGTAAAACCACCACTACGGAACGTATCCTGTATTATGCAGGGGTGTCCCACAAAATCGGTGAGGTACACGATGGTGCGGCAACCATGGACTGGATGGAGCAAGAGCAAGAACGTGGTATCACGATTACATCTGCTGCAACTACAGTAAACTGGAAGTACCGTGAGCAAGATTACCACATCAACATTATCGATACTCCAGGTCACGTTGACTTTACAGTAGAGGTAAACCGTTCTTTACGTGTATTAGATGGTCTAGTATTTTTATTCTCTGCTGTTGATGGTGTTGAGCCTCAATCAGAGACTAACTGGCGTTTAGCGAATAACTACAACGTAGCACGTATCGGTTTCGTTAACAAAATGGACCGTTCAGGTGCTGATTTCTTAAACGTGTGTAAGCAAGTAAAAGAAATGTTAGGTAGCTACGCAGTACCTCTTCAATTGCCAATCGGTGCAGAAGAAGGTTTCGAAGGTGTAGTTGACTTAGTTAACTTCCGTGGTATCAAATGGAACGAGGCAGATAAAGGAATGACATTCACTGAGGTACCTATCCCAGATGATATGTTAGAAGAGGCGACTGAATACCGTGAGAAATTATTAGAAGCAGTAGCTGAGTTTGATGAGACTTTGATGGAGAAATACTTCGAAGATCCAGCATCTATCTCTGAAGATGAAATCTTAGCGGCTTTACGTGCAGCTACGATCTCAATGAAAATCGTTCCAATGCTTTGTGGTTCATCTTTCAAAAACAAAGGTGTTCAAACAATGTTGGATTACGTAATGGCTATCTTGCCATCTCCAATGGATAAAGAAGGTGTTCGCGGAACTCACCCAGATACGGGCGAGGAAATCTTGCGTAAGCCAAGTGAGTCTGAGCCTTTCGCGGCTTTGGCCTTTAAAATTGCAACTGACCCTTACGTAGGTCGTTTATGTTTCATTCGTGCTTATTCAGGTGGATTGGATTCAGGTTCTTATGTATTGAACAACCGTTCAGGAAATAAGGAGCGTATCTCTCGTATCTTCCAAATGCACGCGAACAAGCAAAA
>JBMSJH010000146.1:0-5632 GCA_049418705.1 Aquirufa sp. | reverse complement strand
ATCGATGTTTAACGAGTGGCTAGGGGATTCAAAGAGGGCACCTACTTTATCAGCTTGTAATATCGCTTCTATATTAGCTGAATTAAAGTGGTATGAAAGTAATAACTCCGTGAGTAAAACGGTGGTTTTAGAAGAAATGGCAGGCAATTTAACACTAGTGTTTCCAGCGGAATCTGTCGTGCAGTATTCACTTTTGAAAGCCTGTAGTTCATCTTGTAACCAAGATTCGATCCCTTTGATTTTTGCGCTGGTAGCGGATAGCGTTTGCTCAAACTGGGGATTTAGCTCCTGGAATTTAGGCATGATCTCATGGCGAATAAAATTGCGCTGGTATTTAGTGGATTCATTAGAAGAATCTTCTCTCCAGGCTAATTTATGCGAGACAACGAAATCAAAAATAGCGTCTTGACTTGCAAAGGAAAGGGGTCTTATTAAGTGACCCGATTTAACGGGAATTCCGTGAAAACCGGCGATTCCGCTACCTCTGACGAGGTTAATGAGCATTGTTTCGGCACTATCGAGTTGATGGTGACCGGTGGCGATGAAATCGTATCCTTCTTTTACACGTATTTCTTCAAACCATTGGTAGCGCAAAATGCGGGCCGCCATTTGGGTAGAGATTTTTTCCTGTGTAGCGAAGGCGTTGGTATCGAAACAGATAGTGTGGTAGGGTACTTTGAGGGTTTTTGCAAATTTCTTTACAAATACCTCGTCCGCTAAGGACTCTTCTCCTCGAAGGCTGAAGTTCACATGAGCGATGCCGAAATTGAATTTGGCCAAAGAAAACAGTTTACTCAATACAATCGAGTCGATTCCGCCGCTAACTGCGACCAAAATTTTCTGATCGGTTTGGAATAAATTCTCTTTTTGGACAAAATGGATAAAATCTTCCAGCATAAAAATGGTAAATTGCGTGTTCAATGGAGCTACGAAATTAGCGATTCAATTTCAAGATGCGTTACAAAGGTTGGATTTTCCTGGTATTTCTTCTCAGTTTGTCGCTATTCGCACAGGCTCAGGGTCAGCTTTTGCAAGTCATTCGCGCAGATAGTTTGAACGGAATGCAGCAGGAATTAATCATGCGCAAAACCTTAATCGGTCGCGTATTACTGCAACAAGGTACAACGACGCTTTATTGTGATCAAGCCGTTTTAAATTCGACCACGAATAATGTGGAAGCCTATGGCCACGTTCGGATCATACAAGCTGATACGGTGACGATTACGGGTGATACCGCGCTTTACAATGGAAATATGCGCCAGGCCTACATAAGTGGCCGGGTTAAATTGGACGACCACACCATACTTCTGAATACCCCTAAATTGGATTATGATTTGAACTCTAAAATGGCAATTTACCACTCTGGAGCAAGGATTATTGACAAGAAATCCACTTTAACGAGCCGGGAAGGATTTTATAATACTGTTACCAAGAACTTCTTATTTAAGGAAAAGGTGCGGGTGATTGATAAAGAAGGAGGTTCTGTCAAGGCCGATTCCTTGAAATACAATACTGCCTCGAAAGAAGCCTATTTCATCGCACCCACGCAGATTATAACGAAAAAGGATACGGTCATCACGAGTCGGGGTTTTTATAATACGATTTCCAAAGTCTCAAATTTCACCGGTCGTTCGACGGCAAAAACGGATGAATATATCCTGACGGCTGATACCTTATTCTATGATTCTCCTACACAAATTGGGGTAGCAAAAGGAAAAGTGGAATTCATTTCTCAAAAAGAAAAGGTCATTCTGAAAGGCGATAATGGTCGCTATGCGGGTAAAACAGGTGTCACGCGAGTTTATGGGCACGCTTGGA
This sequence comes from Aquirufa sp., assembly GCA_049418705.1. Lineage (GTDB taxonomy): Bacteria > Bacteroidota > Bacteroidia > Cytophagales > Spirosomataceae > Aquirufa. Next base: position 3,814 of record JBMSJH010000146.1, on the reverse strand, counting down.
TGCAGAATATTATGGAAAAAGATACGCTGTATTTAACGGCGGATACCTTGGTTTCTGTTAACATTAAAAAGGATTCCATTCGGAAATTATTTGCCTATAAAAACGTGCTCATTTATAAATCGGATTTGTCTGGTCGCTGTGATTCGCTCGGATATAATGTGCAGGATTCGATTATTCATTTCTACCAAAAACCCATTCTCTGGACCCAAGATTCTCAATCTCAAGCCGACTCCATTTCTTTATTTATGGGTAATCAAAAGCTGAAAGAGATGCGTCTTCGTGGAAAGTCTTTCGTGATTTCGATTGATTCTGCGAATCATTTCAATCAGATAAAGGGTCGTAAGATTTGGGTGCATTTCAAGGAGGATTCCAAATTGAATCGAGTGAATGTCGAGGGAAATGGGGAGAGTATTTATTACGTCATTGATGACAAAAAAGTAACCACGGGTCTGAACCGGGTGGAATGTAGTCGAATGAACTTGTTTTTCGAGGATAATAAAGTCAAGAAAATCGCCTTTATAACGAAGCCTGAAGCTAAATTCGTCCCTCCAAAAGAATGGAAAGGGGATCTTCAAGAATTAGACGGATTCAGGTGGCGTATTTCAGAGAAGCCATCGCTTCAAACGATTTTGAAACGAGTGGAATATCAAGATCTTGTTAAAAAACCTTAAAAAGAACAAAGGGATGTGAATTTGTACTACTTTCGTCTCAACGATTTGAGCATGAAAATAGTATTTCGACATATCACTTTATTTTTTATTCTAGCAGCCCTGTTTGGATTTAAAAATGAAACCTTACTTTTTCAAGGCGATCGCATATTCGTTTCTCACTTATACCCTAATCCTGCAGCAGATTACGCCTTAGTTGATTATCAGTTTTCCACGAACAATCAGGAGGTGAAAATCGCAATCTACAATGTGCTAGGACTATTGGTGAAGGAAGTTGAGTTAGATCGGGAAGATCGATCTGCTAAGATTTCGCTAAAAGAATTGAATAGTGGCTTGTATATGTACCAGTTGCTGGTGGATGGTAAACCAGTCGCCACGAAGAAATTGATGGTTAGAAAGCAATAAAAAAGCTGCTCACAATACGTAAGCAGCTTTTTTTATTATACATCACTTAAAAACCACTAACTGTTCTTTTGATGAAGGCCGTTAGATCAGCCCCTGTCAATAAGTTTTGTGATAATAAAGCCAGATCTGAGATTTGTTTCGCTAGCGCTTTTTGTTCGCTTTCGTCTTTTAAATCAGCTAGTTTATTGATCAATGGGTGGTTCGCGTTGATGGTGATGTTGTAGGTACTTGGCATAGCTCCAAACATTCCCATTCCACCGCCACCGGTTTTAGACATGTCACTCATTCTGCGCATAAACTCGTTTTGAGTTACGATAGCAGGTAATTCATCGGGTGACATCGCTTCCACTGCGACTACTTTTTGTTTGTCATTCAGAGTTTCTTCGAAGACTTTCTTCACGCTTTCTTTTTGCGCATCAGATAAAATGGCTTCTAACGTAATCCCTGTATCAATTAATTTGTCGACCGCATCAGCATCCACACGCTTCCATTGCGTCTTTTCTAATTTAGACTCCATCGTGTTAATGAAGTGGCTGTCGATCAGGGTATCCAATTTAATGACTGAATAACCTTTGTTTTGGGCGGATTGAATAAAGGCATCTTGTTGCTCGACATCGGTGGTGTACAAGTAAATCTTGTTTCCATCTTTGTCAGTTTGGGCAGCTTGCACCTCTTCACTGTACTCATCTAACGTGAAATATTTGTTATTCGTATCTTGTACTAAACAAAAATCTTTTGCTTTCTCTAAGAATTTCTCATCTGAGATCATACCGTACTTGATGAATAAGCCGATGTTCGCGAATTTCTCTTCGAAAGCTGTGCGATCTGATTTGAATAATTCAGCTAATTTATCTGCCACCTTTTTCGTGATGTACGAGTTGATTTTCTTCACATTCGAATCTGCTTGTAAGAACGAGCGAGATACGTTTAATGGAATATCTGGAGAATCGATCACCCCGTGTAATAACATCAAGAATTCTGGAACGATGTCTTTTACTTCATCCGTAATGAATACCTGACGGCTGTAAAGAGAGATTTTTTCGCGTTGCAATTGCATCTCGTTCTTCACTTTTGGGAAATATAAAATACCCGTCAAATTGAACGGATAGTCCACATTTAGGTGAATCCAGAATAGTGGCTTCTCTTGGAATGGATATAATTCCTCGTAGAATTTCAAGTAATCCTCGTCTGTTAAATCAGATGGAGATTTAGTCCAAATCGGGTTCGGGTTATTGATTACTTTATCGCCAAACTCAATCTCAATCGGCAAGAACTTGCCGTATTTTTCAAGGATGGACTTTAATTTGAATTCCTCTAAAAACTCTTCTGAATCCTCCGCGATGTGCAAGATGATATCCGTACCCCGGTTTTTCTTTTTCGCTGGTCCGATCGTGTATTCCGTAGAACCGTCACATTTCCATGTAGCAGCTTCTGAACCTTCTTGGTAGGACTTAGAGATGATCTCTACTTCTTTCGCGACCATAAAGGCAGAGTAGAAACCTAGACCAAAGTGTCCGATAATTCCTTTGTCATCGCCTTGATCTTTGTATTTCTCGACGAATTCTGTCGCGCCGGAGAAGGCGATTTGGTTAATGTATTTCTTGATTTCTTCTGCGGTCATACCGATACCGTTGTCAGAAATCGTAATCGTCTTTTTGTCTTTGTCAAAACTAACTTTCACTTTCAACTCGCCCAATTCGCCGTTAAATTCACCAATGGAACTTAAACGCTTGATTTTTTGGGAAGCATCGACTGCGTTAGAAACTAGCTCACGAAGGAAAATCTCGTGATCCGAATAGAGAAATTTCTTAATAATGGGGAAAATGTTCTCGGTGTGAATGGAGATGTTACCTGTTTCTTTCATATTTTTTAAAATTAATAATCCTAAATTTGGTCAACCTTTTGCAATTTTAATTCCAAGCCGGCAGGAGGTGTCACATTGTCAGATTACTATGTCAAAATCGAAATTACGTCAAGAAGATAATTGCCTCAATTGTGGCCAAAAGGTGCACACCCGTTTTTGTTCGCATTGCGGTCAGGAAAACAAGGAGCCCTATGAAACTTTTTGGGGGTTATTATTCCATTTTGTAGAGGATATTTTTCACTATGATGGAAAGTTGTTTTCAACGATACGCCTCCTATTTACGAAGCCAGGTTATTTGTCAGCTGAATACTTAAACGGTAAGCGGACGACTTATTTACATCCGATACGTTTTTATTTATTTACCTCGGCTTTCTTTTTTATCTGCTTGTTTTATGTATTTCACCCGTTGGAATCCTACCTTGAAAAGCCAGTATCAAATCCGAAAAAGGAAATATCAGTTCCGGCCATCTCCTTTAAAAATGGTTTAATTGTGGATGAAAAGTCAAATCCTAAAACCTATGCAGACTATTTAAAAGATCAATCCAAATTACCCGCTGCTAAACGGGATACCGAGTGGGAGCAAAAATTAGTCAAACAAGCCTACAGCGTAGGAGAAGAATATGGTAATTCGGAGGAGCTAGTAAAGGCGCTTGCTGACATTCTCCTACACAAATTGTCCACCATCTTGTTTATTGCCTTGCCATTATTAGCATTCATTCTTCAATTGGTGTTTATTCGACGTAAAGGGTTTTATTATATGCACCATGGAATATTTGTTTTGCATGTAGCGACCAGTTTATTCCTCGTTCTTTGGTTAACGAATGTAGTTGATTTAACAGCGCTTGCTTTTCATCAAAATTGGTTACATGTGGCTTCT
>JBMSJH010000145.1:0-5641 GCA_049418705.1 Aquirufa sp. | reverse complement strand
ACCTATATAGTTATTTAGAGACCACTTTAACATTTCTTTACCCATGAATGTCATTCTAGGGCCTAATTCACCTGTTAATTTTGGGAATGAAAAATAATGATGGGAATAATGGGCGTGTGCACCAATGGGCCCCATGTTATTAGCTACCTTCTCGAAAATATCCACTGTTAGTCTACGTTTTATTGAAAAATTCTTTAAATAATCACAAAGTTAAATTATATTTTTATTATCGCAATGTTAGTAAATCATCAGATTCTATTAATTTGTCGTTTCATTTCAAAACCTCATTCGAATGACTAAGTATTTTATACTCTTACTTCTTTCTTTCTCTGTATTTGCTCAAAATACGCAAAAGCCTCTAATCGAAGGTAAGCAAGGCATGGTCGTTTCAACTCACCCTGCCGCTTCTGAAATAGGTTTAGCCATTTTAAAGAAAGGCGGTAATGCGATTGATGCGGCTGTGGCTGTCAATTTTGCTTTAGCCGTTTGCCACCCATCTGCTGGGAATATTGGTGGGGGAGGTTTTTTAGTCTACCGAGATAAATCTGGAAATGTAAAAGCGTTAGATTATCGGGAGAAAGCGCCTTCTGCGGCGAGTAGAGATATGTATTTAGATGCAAACGGGAATATCATTCCTGGCAAATCGATGACGGGTATTTTCTCGGTAGGTGTACCAGGTACTGTTGCAGGTATGCAAGAAATGCATGACAAATTAGGCCTTTTGCCATGGGCAGAATTAGTTAGGCCTGCTGTTGATCTTGCAAGCAAAGGATTATTGTTGACAGAGAAGGAGGCAAGAGGTTTAAATCGCCAACGGACCGAGTTTCTGAAGGAAAATCCAGGTAAAACTTATTTATTGTCTGCAGATGGTAAAGAATGGAAGCAAGGGGATCTATTAGTCCAAACTGATCTTGCGGCTACCTTAGAGCGCATCATGACCAAAAAAGCTGATGGCTTTTATAAAGGTAAAACAGCTCGATTCATTGTGAAAGAAATGCAGGCTCAAAATGGTTTGATATCGAAGAAAGATCTAAAGAATTACCAAGCGGTTTGGAGAACACCGATTAAAAGCAAATACAAGAATTATCAGATTATTGGGATGCCGCCGCCAAGTAGTGGAGGAGTTGCATTAGCCCAATTATTGCAAATGGTGGCTCCTTATTCTTTGAACAAATGGGGCCCCACCTCTGATTCAACGATTCAGGTGATGGTAGAAGCGGAGAGACGCGTGTATGCAGACCGTTCTAAATGGCTTGGCGATCCTGATTTTGTGAAAGTACCGGTGAACGAATTGATTGATCCGGCCTATAATGCAAATAGAATGTCAAGTCTGAATTTTGCACAAGCCACTCCAAGTTCATCCATCCAAGCAGGTACTTTCCCAGGCTATGAAAGCCCAGAAACAACACATTATAGTATTGTGGATGGAGAAGGAAATGCGGTTTCGATCACTACGACCTTAAATAATTCTTATGGAAGTAAGGTGTTTGTGGGAGGTGCTGGTTTTCTGTTGAATGATGAGATGGATGATTTTTCTGCCAAAGCAGGGTCACCCAACCTATATGGTTTAATTGGCTCCAAGGCGAATGAGATACAACCAAACAAACGTATGCTTTCTAGCATGACGCCAACCATTGTAGAGGAAAATGGTCAATTGAAGATGGTGGTAGGTACTCCAGGTGGGTCGACTATTATTACTAGTGTCTTCCAAGTAGTGTTGAATACACTAGAAATGGGGATGAATATGCAGCAAGCGGTAGAATATCCGCGTTTTCACCATCAATGGTTACCAGAGAAGATCACTGCTGAACCGAAACGTTTTTCCGAGGAACAACAAATTCGTTTGCAAACGAAAGGATATACTTTCTCACCTGTTTCTGCTATCGGCTTAGTAGAAGGAATTCTTGTATTGCCAAATGGGAATCTACAAGGTGGTGCAGATTCCCGTGGCGATGATACCGTTTCAGCCTATTGAAATAAGGTAGCTACAAAATAAGCGGCAGCTGCGGCTGCGGCTCCGATGGAAGTTACTTTAAGGGATCCGATGATGGGATTTTGTCCGGTTACTTTACTTTTGAAATAGCCAAAAATAAGTAAAGCTAAAATGGTTACTTCAGCCGAATAGAGTAGGCCGTCTTGCGGTTTTTCTACATAGAAGTAGGGTAGAAGCGGGATGAAACCGCCTACAATATAGGAAATGCCAATAGTTAGGGCTGAATTTCTAGCTCGGTTTGGGTTAGGACGTTCTAGTCCTAGCTCAAAACGCATCATGAAGTCGACCCATTTGTCTTTGTCCTTTGAGATCGATTCAACGACAATTTCTTGTGCCTCTGGGCTCAAACCATAATCCGCAAATACATCTCTAATTTCTTGCTTCTCTCTTTCTGGTACGCGCTCTACTTCCTCATACTCGCGTTTTAATTCTGCTTCGTAGTGCTCTTGTTCTGTTTGGCCTGCTAAATAACCTCCTAAACCCATGGCAATAGATCCTGCTACGATTTCAGCAATACCTGCCGTTGTTACAATACTAGCAGAGGCTACTGCTCCTGAAAGTCCAGCAGCTAAGGCAAATGGCACCGTTAAGCCGTCCGACATGCCTATCACGATGTCTGTGATAAAATCTGAGCTTTTTAAATGTTGTTCGTGTAAATGATGATCGTGTGAATTCATATTATCGGATGCCGTGCATCATACGTTTAAGTGGACCATTAGCTAAGCCAAACAAAATTACAGAGGCAATTCCGGCCATAATTACAAATACAATGAAGAAATCATAGAGATTCTTAATCTCGAATCCTAAAAAGCTTGGGAAGACTGTTTGACCAGCTACCGCGGTTGCAGGAGGTAAAAGGGCTCCCAACGTTCCTGACAAGGCATAGCCTGCTGCATTAGCTAAAAACCAAACCCCCATCAATAAAGACGAGAATCGTTTAGGCGCTAACTTGGATACTAAGGATAATCCGATCGGGGAAAGGCTTAATTCCCCCATCGTGTGGAATAAATACATGATGAATAACCAAATTACCCCCAATTTATCTGAACCTAAATCCTTCACCTTTAGTGCGATGATTAAATAACCAATCGCTAAAAGCATTAGCCCGATGGCTTGTTTTCCAGGTGAATTAGGTTCAATTCCTCTTTTCGCTAATCGCATCCAAAGCCACGAGAAAGGAAAAGCTAAGATGATGATAAAGAAGGAATTCGCGTTTTGAACGGAACTAGGTGGCAACATAATGCCAAAGAAATTCAAATCCGTTTGTTGGTCTGCAATAAAAGTCAATGAAGACCCAGCTTGCTCATACGCTGCCCAGAAGAAAATGACAAAGAAAGCCACAAAATACATCACCCAGATGCGATCGCGCTCTATTTTGGTCAAGGTCTTATCCTGAAGAATCAGGAAAGCCAGGCTTATACCCGCTGAATAGATGACAGGATAAATCCAGTCTTTAATCGGATTAGGTACTTCAGTGATGAATAAGTAATGAAACCCGATGATTAAACCAATGAATAAGGCAGAAGAGATCACAATGGACTGAGTCGAGAATTCAGCCTTTTCTGTTTCCGCATCAGCTGATTTGGTTTCACTAAAGGTAGGTGCTAAACCTATATCGCTTCCATCAGGAGCTTTCAAAAACACCCCTTTTAGAAATATGAATAAAATGGTTCCGATTAACATCGCTCCACCCGCCGCTAAAAAGCCCCATTTGAAGGCTTCAATCACGCGAACTCCATCCACTTTCACATCCCCTAACCAAGGGCAAATAAGCATGCCTAGCATAGCACCCGTGTTTATTCCCATATAAAAAATGGTGAAAGCGGCGTCTAAACGACTATCCCCCTTTTTATATAACTGGCCCACCATCGAGGAAATGTTGGGTTTGAAGAATCCGTTTCCTAAGATTAAAAACAACAAACCGCTCCACATTAATTTCGTAGCGAAGGGGACATCTAGGGTAAATGTACTGGCTGAACTGAATAATAAGAGTTGGCCTATGGCCATGGCAAAACCACCCCCGATGATACTGTTTCGATTTCCGATGTATCTGTCAGATATATAACCGCCTAGCATTGGGGTTAAATAACTAAGTCCTAAAAATCCACCATATAAGATGGCAGCTTCGTCTTGCTTAAAGGAAAGGGCACTAACTAGAAACAAGGAAAGTATGGCGCGCATTCCGTAAAAGTTGAAGCGCTCCCACATCTCGGTGGAATACAGAAAATAAAGGCCTTTTGGGTGTGAGGTACTAGTTGTTGACATATAGGTTTGCTGAATTTTTTCGTGACAAGATACAAGAATTTCGAGATAGATGTGAAACCTTTTTTGTAATATTGTTAATTCATTTCGTTAAACATCCTATGGGCAAAACTATCGCGATTGCAAATCAAAAAGGGGGAGTAGGTAAAACAACGACAGCCATTAATTTAGCTGCGAGTTTAGCTGCTTTTGAGTTTAAAACTCTTTTGATTGACGCGGACCCACAGGCGAATTCAACTTCTGGTTTAGGTTTCAATCCGAAAGAAGTGAAAAACAGTATTTACGAATGTATGGTAGGTCTATCTAGCGTGCAGGATAGCATTTTACCTACTGAAGTTCCCTTTTTAGATATCATTCCTTCACATATTGATTTAGTCGGAGCAGAGATTGAAATGATTAATCTAAATAACCGGGAAAGAAAGATGAAAGAGGCATTAGAAGCCGTAAAGGATTCGTATGATTTTATCATTATGGATTGTTCGCCTTCTTTGGGTTTAATAACCATTAATAGCCTTACGGCTGCAGATTCTGTGATTATTCCCGTTCAATGTGAATATTACGCCTTAGAAGGATTAGGTAAATTATTGAATACGATTAAGATTATTCAATCACGTTTAAATACGTCCTTAGTGATAGAGGGAATCTTGTTAACCATGTACGATTTGCGTTTACGTCTATCGAATCAGGTGGTGAATGAGGTGAATTCCCATTTTAAAAATATGGTGTTTGAGACGATTATTCCAAGGAATATTCGCTTATCGGAATCACCTAGTTTCGGTGTACCTGCCATCTTGCATGATGCGGATAGTAAGGGGGCCATTAGTTATTTAAATTTAGCTAAAGAAATCATTCGCAAGAATGGTTTGCTAGTGACCAACTAGGTTCAGATATATGAGTGCAAAGCAAGAAAATTCAAAGAAGAGAACGGGTTTAGGTAGAGGTTTAGGTGCCTTATTAGAGGATTCTGATGGAGGTGGACTGCAAGCTCGCCATCCTTCTGATTTCGCAGGAAGCCTGGAAGGGGTGAATTTAATGGATGAGATTTCTTTGGACTTAATTGAAACGAATCCATTTCAACCACGCGAATATTTTGCCCCTGAGGCATTACAAGAATTAGCCGAATCGATCCGTGTTCAAGGTATTATTCAACCGATTACGGTTCGTAAAGTTTCTGCCAAAAAATACCAGTTAATCTCCGGTGAGCGCCGTTTTCAAGCGTCTAAATTAGCTGGTTTGAAAACAATTCCGGCCTATGTAAGAACCGCTGACGATCAGCAAATGATCGAAATGGCATTGATTGAGAATATTCAGCGCGAGAACCTGAATGCTATAGAGATCGCCCTTTCCTACAAGCGATTGATGGAGGAATGTGATTTAAAGCAAGAG
>JBMSJH010000144.1:0-5657 GCA_049418705.1 Aquirufa sp. | reverse complement strand
CCATCTCTACTCTCTACTCTCCTTTGTACTTCAACCTCACCAACCTCACCTTCACCCCATTCCTCCGCATAAAATCGTGCCAAAAATGCTGAATAGCCGATAAATGGTCATTCGGAGATTTCACTTCGACGAAAGCATAATCATCGCCCTTTTGGATAAATAAATCCGGAAAACCTTTCACGTGGGTACCTAAATGGGTCCACATATAGTGCGCAATAGCTGCCAAACCATCTGTAGGCATGGCATTCAAGAAACGTTCCATCAAATCAAAATCGAGGGAATACCAATCCACCAAAGGGTTCATCGCACCCTGATTCTCTGCGGCACGAGCGCGCAAAACAGCGAGAAGCTCGACACGGTCAGAGAGTAAATGAAGAGGTAATTCACCCGCAAAAGATTCCTTCCCATAATGGCTTGGAGCCCATTGAAAAGGATGATGAAAGCCTTCTTTACGCTCCGCAAAGATCAAATCCCAGGCAAATAAACCTAAGAAATTGCGCCAAATTTGATTCTCCGTAAAGGCAGCATAATAGCCTTGTGCTTCGAAATAGGCCGCCACGCCAGCTTCTACTTGACCGATGTATTCGGGTGATATTTCGATTAATTCGGCTTGCTTTAAAGACGATGTGACTTGTTTTATGGATTTCTTGGAGGCCTGTTTGGCCAGAAAATCTTCGAAAAAATGAATCTCTGTAGGGGAATCACATAATTCCAATCCGACACGAGCCCAGTTAATGGCTTCCTCTATCTCCCCCATTTTCTGTAAAACACGCACTCGTCTCTCGAGAGAAGCTCCTGTTAATGAAACCTCATATACCTCCAAAGCCTCTACATAGGCCTTTTCGCGCTCTAAAAGACGACCTAAGGCATAGCACGTTTTTTCAAAAGCACGAATCGATGGTTCTAACAATGATTCAGCCCATGGCAACATATGCACACGCCAGGAAGCTAACATCTCGTCTGCACTTACAGAGGATGTATAAAACCACTCCCGCCAAAGTGAAATGGCCCATTTCTGTTCTGCTTCTTCTCGAGTTTGGAAATAGGGCTTTAAGTCCTCCTCTTGTACTTCTACGAATGCTCGATGGCCTAAATCCTTCACCACAAAATCCGTTAAATCCCGTGAACGAGTACCGAAAAACAAGAACTGAAGAAAGGCAAAAACCTCCATCCGAATGGGAGCCACGACTCCAGCTGAAAAGGCAGCGATTAAATCAGGGGAAGAAACGAGTGCGGCTGCATCTTCTTTGGAGGCGGAGGAGGGAACTTTGATGCCTTGTTTTTTGGCCAAAATCACACATTCCTGCTTCGTAAAAATTGATTCCACTCCTTCCGTCACGTCCATCAAGAAACCAGACGAGCGCAAAATTTGCAAGGATTTAGCTAGATCCCCTATTTCAGGGTAGTTTAATTTCTCGATCCGATAAAAGGCAGAACGACGGGAGGCTAAACGCAAATAAAGGCATTGCGCAGCAAAAGGCAGTTCAGAAAAATCTTTTAAAAATACTATTTCTTTTTCCTGTAACAGGGGCAAATAATGCCGGTCAATGTAGCGCAGAATATAGCTAAAATGCTCCCAATAATAGGTTGCAGACAATTCTACCTCAATTTTTCGCTCATTCCGCATTATTGTTTATCTTTGTCTACCTTTTAAAGGGATTATCCTTTTATTCATAAATCAAAACAAAAATATGCAAACTGTTGCTAATTTCAATTTTGCCGGTAAAAAAGCGCTAGTACGTGTTGATTTCAACGTTCCTTTGAATGATCGTTTCGAAATTACAGATGATACCCGAATTAAGGCTACGATTCCAACGATTCAAAAGATTTTGAAGGATGGCGGATCGGTCGTTTTAATGTCTCACTTAGGTCGTCCGAAAGATGGTCCAGTAGAAAAGTACTCTTTAAAACACTTAGTGACTCCTTTATCGTTGGTTTTTGGCGTTAAAGTAAAGTTTGCTTCGGATTGCATCTCTGACGAAGCGGTTACATTAGCGAATGGTTTACAAGCAGGTGAAATCTTGTTAATTGAGAACCTTCGTTTCTACAAGGAAGAAGAAAAAGGAGATGTTGATTTCGCTCAGAAATTAGCTCGTTTAGGTAACGTGTGGGTGAATGATGCCTTTGGTACGGCTCACCGTGCACACGCTTCTACTGCGGTAATTGGCCAATTCTTCACGGATAAAGTGAGTGGCTACGTGATGCAAGCGGAATTAGATAACGCACAGAAAATCCTTGAATACGCTGAGCGTCCATTTACGGCGATCATGGGTGGTTCTAAAATCTCAGATAAAATTTTGATTATTGAGCGTCTTTTGGACAAAGTAGATAATTTAATCATCGGTGGTGGAATGACCTATACATTCTCTCTTGCAGAGGGTGGAAAGATTGGTAAATCGATCTCTGAGCCAGATAAAGTAGAATTAGCAAAGGAATTAATTGAGAAGGCGAAGGCCAAAGGTGTGAACTTAATTATGCCTTTAGACAACGTTTGCGCAGATGATTTCAACAACAATGCAAACCGTCAAACCGTAGAACGCGGATGTATTCCTGATGGTTGGGAAGGTTTAGATATCGGCCCTAAGTCAGTGGCTTTATTCCAAGAGACGATTGCCAAGTCTAAAACAATCCTTTGGAATGGTCCAATGGGCGTTTTTGAATTCTCCAACTTCGCTATCGGAACAAACGCTATCGCTGATGCAGTTGTGAAAGCAACGGAAGAAAATGGCGCCTTCTCTCTAATTGGAGGTGGTGATTCTGCTTCCGCTGTTAACAATGCAGGTTATGGCGATCGTGTAAGCTACGTTTCAACAGGCGGTGGCGCTTTATTAGAATATATGGAAGGCAAAACTTTACCAGGAGTTGCTGCTTTAGAGGCTTAATTAGCCTATTTTACATAAATTAACGAAAGGCGAGGGATGTTTTCCTCGCCTTTTTGTATTTTAGATTCATGATTCAACATAAAGCTCCTGCCCATCTTCGCGCTGCTTATTTAAGTTTAGATAGCCGTACCATTTATGAGCCTGCAAAAACCGCGTTTTTTGCCGTCCATGGATTGAATCACGATGGGCACCAGTATATTGAATCTTTGTATGCCAAAGGCGTTCGCGAATTCATCGTCGAAGAATCCGCCTGGCATGGCGCGTTAGCCGAAAAAGCCGTCTCTTGGGAGCAAACAAACATCTATGTGGTGGAGAATAGTATCGCCACCCTTCAAGAAATTGCGAAGCGTCACCGGGAGCAATTTCACTATCCAGTCATCGCCATCACGGGATCTAATGGTAAGACGATTTGCAAAGAATGGCTCGCTATATTGTGCAATACCTCATATACCATCGCAAAAAGCCCTAAAAGTTATAATTCCCAAATAGGTGTACCTCTTTCCCTTTGGGCTATGCAAGAGAAGCATACCTTGGGTATTTTCGAGGCAGGTATATCCCAAAAAGGCGAAATGGACCGCATCGAAACGATGCTAAAGCCTGATTATGGCATTTTTACGCATTTTGGCGAGGCTCACGGCTCTAATTTTAGTTCTGATGAAGAGAAGCTTAGAGAGAAACTAAATCTCTTTAAAAACGCCAAAAAACTCGTTTACCGAATCAAAGACCTCCAAAATGATGCCATTAAAACCATCATGCAGGAAATCAATCCTTCCTGTGAGTTAATCGGGTGGAATACGATAAGCCCAGACAAAGGCTTGTTCACATTTTGGCAAACAAAAGGAAAATCTGCCCACATAAAAGTCATTAAAGCAGCTCAAAGCGAAGCATTTATCGATAGTCACATCGATATGTCGGATGAAGCATCCCTAGAAAATGCGACTAATTGCCTCGTATTGGCTTCTATTTTAGGGATCAACCGAGAAATACTGGGTATTAAATCAAGAGCACTCAAGCCGATTTCCATGCGACTTGAAATGAAGGAAGGTCTGCGTGGAAATACGCTCATCGATGATTCGTATAATAACGATGTGGATGGACTACGCTTAGCACTACCCTTATTACAGAAAAATAAACAGAAGAAAAGTGTACTAATCCTCAGTGATTTCATCGAAACAGGCATTCCAGAAAAGGATTTATATGCCGAAGTGGCATCTTTAGTTCGCCACCAGAAAATCGATCGCGTCATCGGAGTAGGCGAACATATCCTCCGAAATAAGGCTAATTTCGATTCAATTGAAGTATTTCACACCACAGAGGACCTAATTTCTTCCGGCTTGCTGAATACCATTAATAATAGCCAACTCTTATTAAAAGGAGCACGAAAATTCAACTTCGAAAAACTTGTCCATGCACTTGAAAATAAGACACATAGAACACAATTGGAGGTTAATTTAGATGCTATTCAGCACAATTTGACCTATTTCAAAAAGAGCATTGGCCCAGATACTAAACTGATGGTGATGGTCAAAGCCTTTGCCTACGGCACAGGCGCCATCGAAATAGCCACCCTATTACAAAATAGCGGAGTAGACTATCTAACCGTAGCTTATACAGATGAAGGTGTTTATTTGCGTAAACACGGAATCTATGTACCTATTATGGTAATGAATCCAACAGTTGAGGAATTCGATAAGCTAACTGAAAATGGTTTAGAGCCAGAAATTTATAGTTTCGATCTATTAAAAGCGATTGACGAATACAGCACGCAACAAAACAAAAACATTAAAATCCATATCAAATTAGATACGGGCATGAAGCGTTTAGGTTTTGAATCATCAGAAATCGCAGAATTAGGCGAAAATTTAGCCCAAATGCCTCAACTTTGGGTTGCTAGCATATTGAGTCATTTAGCGGCTGCAGACAGCCCACAACATGGCGAATTTACAGAAAAACAAATAGCCCAATTTAGCGTGGCAGCCTCAGAAATAGAGGCAAGTTTAGGTTATCAAACGATTAAACACATCGCTAACTCGGCAGCCATTCAAAATTACCCTTCAGCACGTCAAGATATGGTCCGTTTAGGGATCAGTTTATACGGAATTACCGGTAATCCGAACGTAAAAAACAAGATCGAAAACGTATTAACCCTAAAAACGTCCATTTCTCAGATCAAAAACATCGCTCCAGAGGAGTCGATAGGCTATGGTAGACGCGGAAATTTGACTGGTCCAGGGCGAATTGCCACCCTTGCCATCGGCTATGCAGATGGCTATTCCAGAGCTCTCGGAATGGGCAAAGGACACTTCGAAATTAAGGGACATTTATGCCCCACAGTAGGCTCTATTTGCATGGACATGTGCATGGTAGATATCAGCCAATTTCCTGACATATCTGTCAGCGACACCGCCATAGCCTTTGGCGGAAAAATACAATTATACGATTTAGCAAAACAAGCCGAAACCATCCCTTACGAATTGATGACTAACATCAGCGAAAGGGTGAAAAGGGTATATGTGACGCAGTAGACAGTATCCAGTAGTCAGTATACGGTAGTCAGTGGACAGTCGTCAGTAATCGGTAATCGGTAGTGTAGGAGTATGCCCATCCACCATTCACCATTTACCATTTACCACTTACCATCTCTTCTCTCTACTCTATAATCTCTAATCTAAATAATTAGCAATAAAGCTATATAATAAACATATATTTAACATTATTGCTAATTATTATTTATCCATATTGCTAATTAATTAGTACTGCTGCTAATAAGCATAT
>JBMSJH010000143.1:0-5664 GCA_049418705.1 Aquirufa sp. | reverse complement strand
CGGTTTTGGAACAGGTGATACGCATGCCGGACCTTCGAACTTGCATTATGGATTCGATAACTGGATCTGGGGTTGTGTAGGTTATTCCGGTTATAAGGGCAAAGTGGGAGCTGATTCGCTTCAATTTGCGCAGGCATTTTTCCGCTTTAAGCCAGATGGTTCGAAGATGGAGCACATGACGACGACCTCGAATAATACCTGGGGTTTTGACTTTAATGAGGCGGGCGATGTATTCGGTTCGACCGCAAATAACGCGCACGGCTGGTATATGGCTATTCCGCATCGCAATATTTGGCATGCGCCTATGACCTTGAATGGTTCTAAGAATACGGATACGCACAAAGACATGCGGACGATCACGAAGAAAGTGCGTCAGGTCGATGTTTTTGGCGGATTTACCGCGGCGGCGGGACATAATTTCTATTCCGCGCGTTCCTTCCCGAAAGAATATTGGAACCAAATTGCCTTCGTTTCGGAGCCTACGGGTCACGTGATTCACCAAAATCGCCAAGTTCCGACAGGTTCAGATTTCAATGACAAAGAGGCCTTCAACTTCCTGGCTGGAGCTGATGAATGGGTTTCGCCCGTGTTTGCGCAGGTGGGTCCGGATGGAGCTGTTTGGGTAGCGGACTGGTATTCCTACATCATCCAGCACAACCCAGTGCCACAAGGATTTAAGAATGGTGGCGGTAATGCCTATGACACGGATTTACGTGATTTTACCCACGGTCGTATTTACCGCGTGGGTTATAACAAAGCTCCAGCCTATACTCCAGTTTCATTGAAAACGCCGGCGGAATGTATCGCAGCTTTAAGTAATTCAAACTTGTTCTGGCGTCTTAATGCACAGCGTTTGTTAGTTGAACGCGGAAATAAAGATGTCGTTCCGGCATTAGTAGCCTTAATAGGTTCTGCCAAAACCGATGAAATCGGTCTCGCTCCCGGTGCCATTCACGCGCTACGTACCTTAGAAGGTTTAGGCGTATTGCCAATGGACGTTCTAGCACGTGCGATGAAGCATTCATCAGCGGCAGTGCGTAAGCAAGCGGTGCAAGTTTTACCTCGCACGGCGGCTTCAGCAAAATTGATTTTGGACCAAAAAATGCTCAACGACAAAGATTCCTTAGTCGTGTTACATTCCATCTTAGCTTTAATCGAAAGCCCATCGTCGCCTGCCGTAGAAGCAGCGATGGCGCGTAAAATCGCAGTCTCTCAAAAAACTACAGACCGCTGGATCCCAGATGCTTTAGCAGCTTACGTAATGGCGGGTGGTCCTGCTCGTCGTGCCACATTCATCGCAAAACAAGGTGCACAATCAGGCGCGGTAGTTGCGGAGAAATTAGCGAAAGAGGCAAAAAATCCATCGACAGCTGGTACCGAATCAGGTCTCGACTTAGTCGTGGAAGAAGTTCAAATCAAAGGCGGTAACTTCCGTTTACGTGAAGGCGCTAGCTTCGTGATCCGCGTGAAAAACAGAGGAGACAAGGCCTTACCAAAAGGCACTCCACTTCCTTTAACCGTCAAAATCGAAGGCATGGGTCGTCGTACCGATTTAGAATCCTATACCTTCATAGATGGTGCAGCTCCAGGCGAAACGGTTTCCGTAGTGAAAAACAACAACGGCCCTTGGACTGGAAACTTAGGTTGGACAGCTGACGAAGCGGGTAATTATGTAATGGAGATCAACCTAGACACCAAAGCGGTTTTAGGCGAATCAAATCGTAATAACAACACGTTCAGACAACCGATCGTTGTTTCATTGCCAGCTGATTTAGGTTCGTATATCGTGGAGAAAACCTTCCGCGGCATGACCTCAGATGACTCCGCTAACGACATCGTGGCTTTATTGCGCTCGATCAAACAAGTGGCGAGTCCTACGATGGGCGCTGCTTTGAAAGGCGCTTCTGCAACTTGGAATGCGAAACGCTCAGCAGATTTATCGGCTGACAACGTGGACTTTTTGAAAGGTTTAGGCAAGCAATTGCGTCCGCAAGATGTGGAGGCATATGAGCGCTTAGCGGGACTTTGGAAAGTAGAAATACCTACAGCCGAGGTGAAAGGGGTTGTCGTAAAACGCACGATTATGACGATCAAAGAGGCGATGAAATACAGCCCAGCTGAATTCACGGTACCTGCCGGTGCAACAGTCGAATTGATCTTCGAAAACGTCGATGCGATGCAACACAACTGGGTTTTAGGCACATTAGGTAGCCAAGAAAAAATCGGTTTAGCCGCAGATAAAATGATCACCGCAGCAGATGGCGCAGCGAAAAACTACATTCCAGCGATGCCGGAAGTGTTAGCTTACACACCACTAGTGGAATCTGATGGCCGTGTGAAAGTGGTCTTCAAAGCACCATCAGTTCCTGGCAATTATCCGTTCTTGTGTACCTTCCCGGGTCACTGGAGGATTATGAATGGGGTGATGAAGGTGGAGTAATTCCACTCTCAGAATGGTAAATGGTGAATGGTAGATGGTAAATTACTGTCCATCATTCACCATTTATAATTTACCATTTACCATTTAATGGTTAGTTTTGCGCTATGAAATTCTCAATTAGCCACACGGATCCTAGCTCGAAAGCGCGCGCAGGGGAAATTACGACAGATCACGGGACGATTCAAACGCCCATTTTTATGCCGGTAGGTACTGCGGGAACCGTGAAAGGGGTGCATATTTCAGAATTAACAGACCCGATTAAAGCCCAAATCATCCTAGGAAACACCTACCACCTGTATCTTCGTCCAGGTCTAGAGGTGATTGAAAAGGCGGGTGGCTTGCACAAATTCAATGGCTGGCAGGGGCCAATTTTGACGGATTCGGGAGGGTACCAAGTGTATTCTTTGGCAGGAACCGGACGAAAAATCCAAGAAGAAGGCGTCAAATTCAAATCACACGTAGACGGAAGTGTTCATTATTTCACGCCAGAAGGGGTGATGGATATTCAGCGTACGATCGGTGCGGATATTATCATGGCTTTTGACGAATGTACACCGTATCCATGTACTTACGAATATGCGCGTAAATCGATGGATATGACGCACCGCTGGTTAGATCGATGTATTCAACGTTTTGACGAAACAGAACCTAAATACGGTTATAATCAGACTTTATTCCCTATTGTTCAGGGAAGCGTTTATTCGGATTTACGTAAAGTATCAGCGGAATATATTGCTTCTAAAGGGGCTTTTGGTAACGCCATAGGTGGTCTTTCTGTGGGAGAACCGGTTGAAGATATGTATGCGATGGCGGATGAGGTGACAGATATTTTACCCAAAGACAAGCCTCGCTACCTCATGGGAGTGGGGACACCAGCAAATATTTTGGAAGGAATCGCACTGGGCATCGATATGTTCGATTGCGTGATGCCTACGAGAAATGCTCGGAATGGGATGATTTTCACCACGCAGGGAATTATCAATATCAAGAATAAGAAATGGGAGTCGGACTTTTCGGTTATCGATCCGCATTTTGTGAATGACGTTCATGGTCAATATACTAAATCCTACCTGCGTCATCTCGTTCGTTGCGAGGAGATGCTAGGCGCAATGATTGCGAGTGTTTGTAACCTTCGCTTCTATCTGTGGATGGTGGGCGAAGCACGCAAGGAAATTCAAGCGGGTACTTTTACGGCTTGGAAGAATCGTATGATCCCACAATTCATGCATCGCCTGTAGTGTTTGCGTATTTCGCGCGCCGTTGGAAACGCCGCGCGAATCACTATCAAGGAATAGGTAATACCTTACTTTCTTTGAAAGATGAAAGAATCACCATCGTCGAAGTGGCAGCCACTTCTTCGATTTCGTTGATTTTTTCGAGCATTAATTTCTGATAAGTGGAAATATCTTTGGAAATAATTTTCAACATAAAATCACCAGAACCCGTCACGTAGTGGCACTCGATCACCTCTGGAATTTGATTGATTTGCTTCACAAAAGACTCCGTCACTTGCTTCTTGTGACCTGTTAAGGTAACCGTCACAAAAGTACTCACACCCAGACCTACTTTTTCTCTATCCACCTGAGCGTGATAGCTTTGGATAATCCCTAAGGTTTCTAATTTCTTCACACGTTCCAAAGTAGGAGCCGGTGAAAGGCCAATTTCTTTCGATAATTGGGCGTTTGTGATCTTCGCATTTTGCTGCAGAATCTCCAGTAATTTGTGATCAGTTTGGTCGAGTTTATTGATGCTCATATTTTTTTCGAAAGCATAAATTTAGAGAATATTTTCACTAAAATTTTATTTCCACTTGCATAATTCAATAGGAGGGCTTATTTTTGCATCCACAAAACGCGAAAGTAGCTCAGCTGGTAGAGCGCGACCTTGCCAAGGTCGAGGTCGCGGGTTCGAACCCCGTCTTTCGCTCAAAACGAAAAAGCACCATCGGTGCTTTTAGTTTTACTAGGACGCTTGGGTGGTGGAACTGGTAGACACGCGGGACTTAAAATCCCGTGAGCCGTAACGCTCGTGTGGGTTCGATTCCCATCCCAAGTACAATTCAAGCGTCTGAAAAAGCCTTCCTTCGGGAAGGCTTTTTTGTTTTCCGCCGGACAGCTAATATGGAATTTTTCGTTAACTTCCCGTAATTGTTTGTTCTAATCAATAAATATTGTGATTCCGGCTATCTGTCTTATCGGTTTTTTAAGCTCCTTATTGCTATTAAACTATGCAGACAAGGTAAATCCAGCAAATCGCTATTTAGCGTATCACTTTTTCTTAAATGCGCTATTTGGGATTGCCCATTGGGCCTCTGTAGTCTCAGATTCAGATACACTTAGAGCTATCTTTACTGTTCACTATTTTCCAATATATTTATTAAATACACCGTTTTTGTATTTTTATGTGAGAGCTGTGTTGACAGATCGCATACATATTAAAGGCTGGGATTACATTCACTTTTTGCCTTCCGTGCTCATCTTATTCAACATCATTCCTTACTCACTATTATCTTGGCAGGGAAAGATGGAATTTGCGGTACGCTTACATTTGGATTCTGGATTGATCCACCAAGTGTATTTCCCTTTTGTGTCGTTTAATTTTTATTTTTTCTTTCGGTCTGTTTTGTCTTTGGCCTATATCATTTATGCAGCGAAAATTCTTCAAGCTGCCATTCAAAAAGGACAGCTAAAACAAGCGAAAGAATTAGAAAAGTGGTTGTGGGTTAACTTAGGATTAGGGGCGTTGTTTAATCTTTCATTGATAATTTTTAGTATCCGGTCCTTCTATTTACATGATTTTTTATTGATCCTGGATGAAGAAGGCAAAGGCCGTGTTTTAGCCACAGTTATTATGGCCGCCTTAATGGTGTCAGTTTATTTTTTTCCAAAAATCTTATATGGACTTCAGTTTCAATCAGGAGGCTCTATTTCTGATGTAATTGAATTAAATGAGAAGATTTCCCAAGCCGCTAAATCGCAAGAGTTTTCTCGAGAAAGATTAAATCAAGTGGGAGACAAACTCCAAAAATACTTACATAAAAAAAAGTTTTTGGTTCCCGGATTCTCCTTGTCTGATTTAGTGAAAGATTTAGAGACGCCAGAACATGTTTTAACATATTATTTTAATAATCACAAAGGCATTACATTTCTTAAATGGAAAAATCAATTGCGTATAGAGGAGGCTATCCAGCTCTTAAAGGCAGGCAAGGCGGAAACGAATACCTT
>JBMSJH010000142.1:0-5685 GCA_049418705.1 Aquirufa sp. | reverse complement strand
GTAGAATAATCGCTTTCCACTTTCTACTTTGTAGAAAGTGGTATTTCCTGTAGCGACCATTTCGGTAACCCAAGCAGCAGGCGCTAAACCTTCCGCTTTCATTAACTCGATTCCCTGCACAACACCGATAGCATCCCAGGTTTCGAAAATACCCATCTCCCAGCCAAAACCCGCACAAATAGCTTGGTCTATTTTGACTAGATCATCGGCAATCTCCGGTATGCGGTTTGATGCATAACGGAAACCGTCTAAGATGGTTTTGCGGTAGAATTCACCCGCTAGATCTTTTCCTGCTAATAAAAGCGCGAAGCGATCTGCTAAATTATCAATCGCCTTCGAGCGATCTAAAGTTTCAAAATTAACTCGTTCCGCTGCGCGGTATTCGAAGGTATTGAGATCCAGGCTCAGGATGACCGTTTTGCCTTTCTCATCTTTGGTCTTCTTATAAAATCCTTGTCCCGTTTTATCGCCCAGCCATTTGTTTTCCATCAAACGCTGTAACATCACCGGCAGGTTGAAAATTTCTTTGCTTTCGTCGTTTACGAGCGCGGCTTTTAGATTATTCGCCACGTGAACCGTCGTATCTAAACCGACCACATCCGAAAGACGGAAGGTGCCTGATTTAGGACGACCTACGACTTTGGAAGTTAATTTATCTACTTGCTCCACCGTTAGGCCTAATTCCTCTACGACTTTCATCGTCTGCATCATCGAATAAACACCGATGCGATTCGCGATGAAGGCAGGAGTGTCCTTACAAAGAACAGCCGTTTTGCCTAATTGTGTTTCGCCGTATTGTAGTAAGAATTCGAGGATAACTGGATCCGTTTTCGGACCAGGGATCACTTCGAATAAACGCAAATAACGGGGAGGGTTGAAGAAGTGGGTTCCGCAGAAATGTTGTTGGAAATCTGCGCTTCTACCTTCAGACATCAAATGAATCGGAATACCTGAGGTATTCGAAGTCACTAAGGTGCCTGGTGTGCGGAATTTCTCTACCTTCTCGTAAAGAGATTGTTTGATGGCTAGGTTTTCTACGACTACTTCCATGATCCAGTCAGCAGAACTGATTTCGGATAGGTTGTCATCGAAGTTGCCTAGCTTGATGTTATTCGCAAAGCCCGCCGCATAGAGCGATGCAGGCTTTGCTTTTATAGTTTGTTGAAATGCTGCGTTGACGATTCGGTTACGTACCGAAGGGTGTTCTAAACGAAGTCCTTTGGCCTCTTCCTCCGGGCTCAAAGTCTGTGGTGCGATGTCCAATAAAAGGACCTGAACCCCAATGTTTGCGAAATGACAGGCGATTCTGGAGCCCATAATTCCTGAGCCTAATATGGCTACTTTTTTAATGGCACGATTCATATCTACGTTTTTTAATCTCGTTGCGTAAATATAAATAAAAGGAATTATGTTATGCAAGCATACTAATTTTTATTTGCTTAAAAATCCAATCTGCCTATAAACAAAGAGGCGGCCCTTTTCTGGGGCCGCCTCTTGTGAAACGCTTATTAAACGTAAATTATACATAACTCTCCATTGGCTCGCAAGCGCAAACCAAGTTACGATCTCCATAAGCGGAGTCGATACGAGAAACTGTAGGCCAAAACTTATTCGCCTTCACATACGCCAGCGGGAATACCGCTTTCTGGCGTGAGTAAGGACGATCCGAATCGCATAGTAACACTGCCGATTGTGTGTGTGGAGCGTGTTTCAAAACGTTGGAAGCTTTGTCCGCTTTGCCTTCTTCGATCTCGCGAATCTCTGCACGAATGCTTAAAAGCGCGTCACAGAAACGATCTAATTCGTCTTTGTTTTCCGACTCGGTAGGTTCGATCATTAAGGTTCCAGCTACGGGGAACGAAAGGGTAGGTGCGTGGAAACCATAGTCCATGAGACGTTTGGCAATATCCTCCGCTTCCACTCCAGCCGATAATTTAAATGGACGGCAATCCACGATCATCTCGTGTGCGCAACGTCCTTGTGATCCAGTATAAAGGATAGGGAATTCCTTCTCTAAACGTGCCTTGATATAGTTTGCGTTTAAGATCGCAGTTTCAGTCGCAGTCGTCAAACCTTTTCCGCCCATCATCGCGATGTAAGCATAGGAGATCGCTAAAATACTCGCAGATCCTACTGGTGCTGCAGAAACCGCACCTGATGTTCCATCATTTACGTGTCCTGGCAAGAAAGGAACTAACTGTGGCGCCACGCCGATAGGTCCCATACCAGGGCCACCACCTCCGTGAGGGATACAGAAAGTCTTGTGCAAGTTCAAGTGGCAAACGTCCGCTCCAATGCGTGCTGGTGAAGTTAATCCCACCTGCGCATTCATGTTCGCTCCGTCCATATAAACTTGGCCTCCATTTTCGTGGATGATCGCACAAATCTCTTGAATCGTTTCCTCAAACACACCGTGTGTACTTGGGTATGTTACCATCAAGCAAGAAAGGTTGTCTTTGTGTTCGATGGCTTTGGCTTTCAAATCAGCCACATCAATATTTCCGTTCGCATCGCAAGGGGAAACAATAACTTTCATGCCTGCCATAACCGCAGATGCCGGATTTGTACCGTGTGCAGAAGATGGAATGATCGCAATGTTACGGTGGTGATCACCGCGAGATGCGTGGTATGCTCTGATAGTCATCAGACCAGCGTATTCGCCTTGTGCACCGGAGTTAGGCTGCATCGACATTTTGGCAAAACCCGTAATCTCACACAACCACTCATTTAAATCAGTCACTAATTGTTGGTAACCTTTTGTCTGTGAAGCAGGAGCGAAAGGGTGCATTTTGCCTAGTTCTGGCCAAGTCACCGGAATCATCTCCGTAGTCGCATT
Organism: Aquirufa sp.; assembly: GCA_049418705.1. Lineage (GTDB taxonomy): Bacteria > Bacteroidota > Bacteroidia > Cytophagales > Spirosomataceae > Aquirufa. The sequence continues at coordinate 2,849 of JBMSJH010000142.1, read as the reverse complement.
CAATTTCATCGTACATGAACCCAAAGAGATCATCGAGTGAACCATCGATAAATCTTTTGACTCTAATGATTTTAAATAACGTAACATTCCGTGTTCAGAATGGTATTTATTGAAAACGCTGTGCGTTAAGAAAGTCGACGTACGAGTTAAGGCTGCAGGGATCGCCCAAGTAACATTTTTCTCTGAGGTTTTCGCTCCTTTTAAAGTTTCGAAGAACGAGATGATTTCGATTACATCTGCTTCCTGGGTCGTCTCATCTAAAGAGATGCTTGTCGTAGTCGAAGTGTAACGTAGGTTACGCTCTGCTTTTTCTGCCAAAGCACGTAATTCCGCCGTTTGCGCTCCCGTTTGAATCGTTAGCGTATCGAAGTGATTCGTGTTTTCTAACACGAAACCTAGTTTACGTAGATTCACCGCTAGTAATTCGGTTAAGCCGTATACTTTTTCGGCGATTTTCTTCAAGCCTGTTGGGCCGTGGTAGATCGCGTAAGAGGCTGCCATAATCGACAATAAAACTTGAGCGGTACAGATATTAGACGTCGCTTTTTCGCGGCGAATGTGTTGCTCGCGGGTTTGAAGCGCCATACGTAAGGCGCGGTTTCCTTCTGCATCTACAGAAACACCGATGATACGACCTGGAATATTACGCTTGTATTTTTCTTTCGTTGCGAAGAATCCGGCGTGTGGTCCTCCGAAGCCCATTGGTACTCCAAAACGTTGGGAAACACCCACGACCGCATCGGCACCCATTTCGCCTGGAGGCGTTAATAAAGTCAAGGCTAATAAATCAGCAGCCACCACCACTTGTAAGCCGTTTTCTTTCGCTGCTGCGATTAACGCGCTATAATCGAACACTTCACCGTTTGAAGCTGGGTATTGCAACATCATTCCGTAGAAACGGGAATCCGTTACATCGAAGTTGCGGTGATCACCTACGACGATTTCAATGCCGATAGGTTCTGCGCGCGTCTTTAATAAGTCGATGGTTTGTGGAAGGCATAATTCAGAAACGAAATAAGCTTCGGCTGAATTGCGTTCTGCTGGACGTTGTCCATATAACATCGTCATGGCTTCCGCTGCCGCCGTTCCTTCATCTAAAAGGGAAGCGTTCGCTAATTCCATGCCGGTTAAATCGATGATCATCGTTTGGTAGTTTAATAACATTTCCAAACGACCTTGTGCGATTTCCGCTTGATAAGGCGTGTAGGCCGTGTACCAAGATGGATTCTCTAAAATATTTCTCAAAATGACCGTAGGCACAATCGTATCCGAATAACCTAAACCGATGTGTGATTTGAAGATCTGATTTTGACCCATCATCGCTTTAAAATCACGTAAGAAGGCGAATTCAGTTTTCGGATCAGGCAAGCGAAGGCCCTGCTCTAAACGAATTTTTGCAGGTACTGTTTGTTGGATGAGTGTGTCTAAACTATCTACACCGATGGTTTTCAACATGGCGGATACATCAGCAGGCTCTACATTGTTATGACGCAAAGAGAAGTCTTCCTGATAGCTGTAATTTGGGGTCATGAATTCTGAGAATTTGAATGATAAAATCGCCACAAATTTAATCTTTTTTTAGCGATTTATTTTTAGATTCTTAACTTCGCTTTCTTAAATTTTGTTTCAACAAATGAAAAAAACTAACATCTACGTTTTAGGGCTATTTTTAGCTGCTAAATTCATCCCGATGAGCGCTTTTGCTCAGGGAGATCCAGTTCCTTACGCGCTGTCCATCAGAGCGGATGATCTGAAAAAACACTTGACTTTTATCGCTTCTGATAGCTTGAAAGGTCGCAATACGGGTTCGCCAGAGCAGAAAGTGGCAGCGAACTATATTGCAGACTCCTTTAAGAAATCAGGTATCGCGCCAGTGAATGGGTCTTATTTCCAAAAAGTGGACTTAGTGAACCGTGCTTGGACGAATGTATTTATTTCTGCCAAAGGAAAGAAATACGAATACTTAGGCGAAATGATGGCGAACGCTTTAGCGCCAGTTGCTGCTAATTCGAAGTTTCCAGTGGTATTTGCTGGTTTCGGAGTTCAGCAAGGTGGCTTCACGGATTTTGATAAATTAAATGCAAAAGGCAAATACGTATTAGCTTTCGAAGGAGAAGCGAAAGACGCGGCTGGTCTTTATGTACTTTCTGGTTCAAAGGATCCATCGGTTTTTGGTAAAGGCGATGGCTGGAAAGAAAAATTGAAGCGCGCACAAGCAGCTGGAGCGAAAGGTTTAATCTTGATCGCGGATCGCGATACGAAATCTTTTGGCAACCAAGTTCGTCAACGTCAAGTGATGATGAAGCGTTTTGGTAATGAGCGTATGGCCTTCGCTGACGCGGCATCTGCAGCAAACGAAGCACCTGTTTTATTAATCTCTTCTGAAGCTGCGGCTGAAATCTTAGGCACGACAGAAGCAGAATTATTAGCTTACAAAGCGTCTTTAGCAACTGCGAAAAAATCAGTTGCATCGAAATTTAAAGCAGCTCCGATCGAAGTAACGATCGAAAGAACAGAGAAGCCGGTAGACACATATAACGTTGTAGGTTACTTAGAAGGAACAGATAAGAAAGAAGAAATCGTTGTTTTAACGGCGCACTACGATCACATCGGTGTTTCGGCTGACGGCCAAATCAATAACGGCGCTAACGACGATGGTTCTGGTACGGTAACGGTGATGGAATTAGCGGAGGCTTTTGGTAAAGCAGCTGCTGAAGGAAAGCGCCCACGTCGTAGTATCTTATTCATGACCGTAACAGGTGAAGAAAAAGGGTTGTTAGGTTCTGAGTGGTACGCAAATCACCCTTTAGTCCCATTAAAGAACACGGTTGTAGACTTAAATACGGACA
>JBMSJH010000141.1:0-5778 GCA_049418705.1 Aquirufa sp. | reverse complement strand
TGCTGATTAGCACGACGCGTATGGGAGGCGACCAAGTGTTCGCTAATGGCGTTCAAGGAAATGCGGGGCCTCGTCCTAAAATTACGGAAGGGTTTAATGAGGAGGATTTAGTCCAAAACACCAACATGTTCACCCGCAAGCCGCTAGAGGCACCCAATATGTCAGCTGCCGGTACCACAAAAGGGGTGACACAATTTCACCTACGCCACTTCATTTTGCGCGCCAGTGCAGAGCCAGCGATTATGGCGAAATGGGCGAACAACTTACAAGAATTATGTGAATCAACTCGTTTGGGAATCCCAGCGATCGTCGCTTCAAATCCACGTAACCACGTGACTACTGATGCTTCAGTAGGCTTAAGTGTGGGCCTAACCGCTTTCTCAAAATGGCCTGGTGAATTAGGTTTAGCCGCGATGCGCGACTTTAAATTAACACGTAAATTTGCAGAAACAGCGGCGACTGAATGGCGCGCCGTAGGTCTTCGCAAAGGTTATATGTACATGGCGGATTTAGCGACAGAACCACGTTGGGGTCGTGTGGAAGGTACTTTTGGTGAAGATGCTGACTTAGCAGCTAACATGATTACCCAAATCGTATTAGGCTTCCAAGGTTCGAAACTATCTACTTCGTCTGTGGCGATGACCACGAAACACTTCCCAGGTGGTGGCCCGCAAGAAGGTGGACAAGATTCTCACTTCGACTGGGGTAAGTTTGCGCACTATCCTGGCAATATGTTCTCCTACCACGTGAAGCCATTTAAGGCTGCGATTGCTGCAGGAACTTCAGCCATTATGCCCTACTATTCCGCGCCAAAAGGCAAGGAATTCGAAGAGGTTGGATTCTCGTTTAACAAAGCCATTATCCGCGATTCCTTACAAGGTAAATTAGGTTACAAAGGAATCATCAATTCAGATACGGGTCCTATTGAAATGATGCCGTGGGGTGTGGAAAAACTAAGCATTGAAGAGCGTTACCAAAAAGCATTAACTGCAGGCGATGACATCTTCTCTGGTGCAGCAGACCCGACAACCTTGATCCAAGTCGTGAAAAAAGGCTTAGTTTCTGAAGAGCGCATCAACCAATCGGTGGCGAAATTACTAACGGAGAAATTCGAATTAGGCTTGTTTGAAAATCCTTACGTAAATGTAGAGGAGGCGGTGAAAATCGTAGGAAATAAAGAGGCCGTGGATGCGGCTAATTTAGCCCTTCGCAAATCCATCGTATTAGTGCGTAACGATGAGAAACGCTTGCCTATCGCGAAAAAGACGAAAGTGTATTTCGAGACTTATTTCCAATCGGGACGTAATGCAGGTGAGGCAATCAAAGTTTCGAAACCAAACTACCCAGGCCTAGAATTCGTGTCGACAAAAGAAGAAGCAGACGTAGTTCTGTTGTGGCTTATTCCTACTTCAGGAGGTTTATTCAGCTCACAAGGATCTAAAATTGATTTGAATTTATCAGCGAATCGCATCGATGTGAATCACGTGAATGAGATTTTAAATGCGAAACCGACGATTGTGGCGATCAATTACACGAACCCTTGGGTGATCGAAGAGATTGACAAAGGGAAGGCGAAGTCGATTATCGCGACTTTTGGGACAACGCAAGATGCCCTATTAGATATCGTGACGGGGGCTTATAATCCATCCGGTAAGATGCCGTTCACGACTCCGGTAAGTCAGGCGGCAGTAGATGCAAATAAATCGGATGTTCCGGGTTATATGGAAGGTCCGGGGTATGGATTGTTTCAGTTCGGACTAGGATTGAGTTATTAATAGAAGGGGGCTTAATCGCCCCTTTTTTTATATCTTTGGTTCAGAACATTGCATACCATGAACCCACACTTCCCTGCCTTTAAACGGATCATTACGAATCCAGTGCTCTTTAAATTTTTTGTTTTCCAAAAGCTATCCGCCGCTTTCTGGGCCGGATTGTCTATGGCGCACTTCGATGAAAAATCGTGTGGGGTTCGCGTGAAGCTTTCGTGGTTTAATCAGAATCCGTTTCGATCGATGTACTTCGCAGTAGAAGCGATGGCGGCGGAGATGAGTTGTGGGATGTTGGCTTTTGGGCAGGTGTATAAACGCCAGCCAGCTGTCAGTATGCTGGTGGAAAAGCTAGAGGCTAAGTTCGTCAAGAAAGCGACTGGGGTGATTATTTTTACCTGCGAAGATGGCGACGCTTTGCGCGATACGGTGAATGAGGCCTTAACAAATCCAGCGGGAACTAAGCTGCAAGTGACTTCGATTGGACGAAATCAGGCAGGCGAAATCGTCGCTGAATTTGACTTCACCTGGACCTTTAAAGCGAAGAATTTATAGGGTATATTTAATCCCTACCGTTCCGATTACCTGTCCATCTGTGAGGGTATAATTGCCAAAGGCTTTGGCCTGAAAATGCTTGTCAATATCATAGGAAATCGTCTCTGCTATCCCCGTTAAATCACCTACACTTAGGTAATATCCTTGCGTTAACAAGTTCCAATTTTTGTGGTGGTAATTCGTGTTTCCAGATACCAGCGTCACTTTAAAATCCGTATTTCGAGCATTCCCATTTAAGATAAAAGATCCTACATTCCATTTCGAACTAACAGGATAACTCAAAGTTAATTCACGACCAAAGAAACTCGTCACTTTATAATCTTCCGTCATCTGAAACGCAGGAATATGAATCCCGGCCGTAGCCTTAAATTTCTTATCAATAAAACGGTAACGCGTAAAAAGTGCCACCGTCGTGGGCGTCATGCTTTGCATACGCATCATATACATCATCGCACCTGTCAATCTTCTTTTCGGATTTGTACTCGCGTTAATGATGATATTAGGCTCCTTAGAAGTAAATGCCGGAATAAAAGAGAATCCCCCCGTACTCATTTCAATACTTCCCGTTTGGGCTTTAAGCGAGATAGAAGCTAGGATGAATAGGCAGATGGTTACTAATTGTTTCATTTTGATACATTAAATAATAAGGAGGTGCAAAGGTAGTAGTTTCTTTCTGAAAACATCCTATGGCCTTTTAAGTTATTAAGGTATGCCAAAGTCCCCGATCAATATTGTCTGGTTTAAACGTGATCTCCGATTTACGGATCACGAACCTTTGTACAGGGCGTTGGACGCTGGAATTCCCACCCTTTTAGTCTATTTTTTCGAGCCCTCCCTCATCGCTTTCCCGGATAGCGATGTGCGTCACTGGCGTTTTGTGCATGAATCTTTAGTGGAGATGCAGGGTAGGCTGGAGGACCGAAATGGCCAGCTGTATTTGTTTCATTCTGAGGTGCTCCCCGTATTTCAGGCACTCGCATCCACCTACAATATCCAGACCCTTTATTCCCACGAAGAAATAGGGAATGGACTGAGTTTTCAGCGGGACAAAGACGTGGCGGCGTTCTGCGTGAGCGCAGGAATTACATGGAAAGAGACCCCGACGAACGGGGTTATCCGCCGCTTGAAATCACGTAAAACCTGGCAGCAGCGTTGGGAAGCAACGATGCGCAGCGAACCCTTTTTTCAACGAGAGGATGATTGGAATTTATTGACTTTGTCTGCTGATTTTTATGCCGCTCACAAGGGTCCTGAATTGCCGTCGGCATTTCGTACTCGCAATCCCATCTTCCAAGAGGGGGGCGAATATTGGGGCTGGAAATACTTGAAAAGTTTCATCGAAACCCGGCACGTGGGGTACAGTTCATTGATCAGCAAACCAGAAGCAAGTCGTAAGGCTTGCAGTCGGATTTCTCCTTATTTAGCCTACGGAAATATCAGCATGCGGATGGCGCATACCTTTACGATGCAGCATTACAAAACGGCTAGAAACAAGCGTTCTCTTCAAAATTTCGTGTCACGATTGCATTGGCAAAGTCACTTTATCCAAAAGTTCGAAGATGAATCACGCATGGAATTTGAGCCAGTAAATAAGGCTTACCAAGGTTTGGAAAAACCGCGGGATACTGCATTAATCGAAGCCTGGCAAACGGGGAAAACAGGTGTGCCTTTAGTCGATGCGTGCATGCGTTGTGTCGTGGCAACGGGGTATTTGAATTTTAGAATGCGGGCGATGGTGGTGTCGTTTTTCGTCTTTAACCTGTGGCAAGATTGGCGGGATTTAGCGCATTTTCTGGCTCGGCAATTTCTCGACTACGAACCCGGCATTCATTATCCACAAATTCAAATGCAAGCAGGTGTGACGGGCATAAATACCATCCGCATTTACAATCCAGTGAAGAACTCCTGCGCACATGACCCGGACGGTGTTTTCATCAAAAAATGGGTGCCAGAATTAGCCGCGGTTCCTGCGACTTTAATCCACGAACCATGGAAACTGAGCGACATGGAACAGACTTTGTATGGGGTTAAAATAGGAGTGGATTATCCTGCCCCGGTGGTTGATTTAAGCGCGACGCGCAAGACGGCGTCGGATCAAGTTTGGGCGATGCGGAAAACACGCACAGCCAGAAAAGAGAGTAGTCGTATCCTCCAAAAACACGTGAACAAATGAGCACTTTTCTGATCTTTCCACACCAATTATTTGAGGAGACTTTGGCTCAGGAGGCAGACGTTTTCTACCTCGTCGAATCCGAATTATTCTTCAAACAATACGCCTTTCACAAGCAAAAACTGATTTTCCACCGAGCAAGCATGCGCGCTTTTGCGGATCGACTTCGTGAGGCAGGAAAAGTCATAGAGTATATAGATTCACACGATTCCCGTTCTGCAGAAGTGGCATTAGCGGCATCTATAAATGATGAAATTACCCTGTTCGATCCGAATGATTATTTGTTAGAGCGACGCTTGCGTAGGTCTGGTAGCGTTCGTTTTTTACCTAGTCCTAATTTCCTAAATACGGACACCGCCTTATTAGGAAATCGTAAACCCTATTACCAAACCGCCTTCTATACCCAGCAGCGCAAAGACCGTGGCATCTTGTTAGAAGAAGATGGCAAACCGGCGGGAGGCCGGTGGACCTACGACTCCGAAAACAGAAAGAAAATTCCGAAAAATACCTTCATTCCGGCACCCTTTCCAGAGGCCGTTCCGAATGCATACATTAGCGAAGCGGTCGCCTATGTTTCACAGCATTTCCCAGATAACCCTGGGTCTAGTGACATGCCATTTTCCGGGGCTTATTATCCCATAACACATGCGGAGGCGCAAACAGCATTGGAATTGTTTTTACGTGAACGGATGCACTTATTTGGCGATTATGAGGATGCGATCAAGGCACAAGAAAAAACTTTGTTTCATAGTATATTAAGTCCGTTGATTAATGTGGGATTGCTTAATCCTGCTAATGTCGTGGCCCGGGTCGCGGCAAGCCATGGCCCATTAAACAGCGTGGAAGGCTTTATTCGCCAAATTATCGGCTGGCGCGAATTTGTCCAATTGCTATATCGCAAAATAAGCGTGCAGCAACGCACCACCAATTATTGGGGATTTACGAACGAAATGCCTGCTGCTTTTTATACTGGAAAAACTGGCTTAGAACCCATCGATCAGACGATTCGTAAGCTCTTGAAAACGGGCTATAATCACCATATCGAACGCTTGATGGTGCTGGGGAATTTCATGTTATTGTGTGAAATCAAACCCGACGCGGTCTATCGCTGGTTCATGGAAATGTACATCGACGCCTACGATTGGGTGATGGTTCCTAATGTCTATGGCATGTCGCAATTCAGCGATGGCGGATTGATGACGACGAAACCCTATATCTGCGGGTCCAATTACATCTTGAAAATGAGTGACTATCCGAAGGGCGAATGGCAGGAAATTTGGGATGGGT
>JBMSJH010000140.1:0-5795 GCA_049418705.1 Aquirufa sp. | reverse complement strand
AGCCGATCCATATACAAGTCCTTTCGCAATCGTTTTCTTCGGATCTTCAAAGTCAGCACTCGCAAAGGTGACATTGTTCCAAGCAGAAGAGGAGAATAAGGGTCCAATCATTGCAACGCCGAAGAGCGAAATCAATTCCCAACCAACTATCGCATGTGATGTGTTCGCCTCAACCGTAAAGGGTGCAGCGAAAAATCCTTCAAAATGAATCCATTCATTGGCTACACCTACATATAAACCAATGATAATTAGGATAACAATAGCTCCGATTTTGGTAATTGTAAAGATATTTTGAACTAAAGAGGCAAATTGTACCCCTCTACTATTAATATAGGTCAATAAAGCAATAAGCGAAGCTGCCAAAATTTGCTGAGTAGTAATGAAATCACCCACTAGTGGCGTATCATTTAAAATACCCGGAAAAATAAATCCTGCATAGCGGGCAAAGGCTACAGCAACTGCTGCGATTGTTCCCGTTTGAATAACTAAAAAAGTGGTCCAGCCAAACAGGAAGCCAGTTAAAGGATTATAGGATTCTTTTAAATAAATATATTGTCCACCTGTTTTGGGAAACACTGAACTCAACTTTCCATACGCATAAGCCCCCGTAATGGTTAAAAAGGCAGTCAAAAGCCAGGTTCCGATCCAATAAATAGGGGAGCCCACGGATCTTGCCACCTCTGAACTTACTAAAAAGATACCAGAGCCAATCATGGAACCCATCACTAGCATCGATGCATCCAAGGTGTTTAATTTTTTATTCATATAAGTTTTATTGATTTAATGCAATTCCTGATTTTCATCAAGAATTCAAAGAAACGATTATTATTTCTGATTTTCTTGAACAGTTTTAAACTTTTTTAGTTTGTAAACGTTTCCGTAAACGTTTACGGAAAAAAATTAAATAATTTCTTTGATTTTTTATACAATTATGGTCTATATTCCCTGAGTAGTATATGTCAATTTATAATACATATGGCTATTGTACAATTTTAGATCAGTTTTATGAAGAAGTCTATTAATGAAGTAGAAGTTTGGGATCAGTTTAGATCAGGTGATCAACAAGCTTTTGCCGTGTTGTATTCTCATTTTGTCCAACCGCTTTATACTTATTGTATGGGCATTACGAGTGATAAGGATTTAATCAAGGACAGTTTACATGATTTGTTCGTAGAGATTTGGAAAAATCATGCCAGCCTAGGACCTACAACCAGCGTTAAGTTTTATTTAATGGCGTCCATCAAACGTAAGATTGTACGTCAATTAGAATCTCAATTAAAAAATCAGAATCACCACGAAGCGTATCAATACCAGTTTATGGAAGATATGCCTTCAGCTGAAAGACAATTAGTGATGGTAGAGGAGGAGCACATGTCACATAGAACGATGTATGCTAGTCTAAATAAGTTAAGTAAACGTCAAAAAGAGGCTATTACGTTAAAATATTTTGAAAATATGGATACGGATCAGATCTCGGAGCATATGAATATCAATCCTCAATCGGTTTATAATTTGATCTTTGGGGCACTTCGTGTCATGAAAGAACATATGACTTCGAAAGCCTACGCTTGTTAATATTGAATAATTATAAGATATATTTGAGTAAAACTTATAAACTTTCTTCTTTTCGTGTTAGTAATCTTAAAGGATTGACATGTTATCGAAAAGAATGAGCTGGATAAAGAGATTAAAAACTGTAAATAAGTACCCTATTAAACCTTTAAAACTATCCCAACAAGAATGCAAAGCCTTGTGGGAGAGGATCCAACTGACTTTGCAAACAACTTAATTAAATTAACCTATGAGAAAAAAATTACTTTCCAAGGTGCTCCTTAGCGGTATAATGCTGTTATTGAGTATTCAAATTTTTGCCCAAGATCGGACGGTCTCAGGTAAAGTAACGTCATCTGACGATGGTTCTGGTATTCCTGGAGCTAGTGTTTCTGTTAAAGGTACTTCGAAAGGAACTTCGACAGATATGGATGGAAATTATAAAATCACTGTTGGTAATTCAGCAGTATTAGTGTTTTCAGCTGTTGGAACTAACTCTCAAGAAGTTTCGGTAGGATCTAAGACACAAATCAATGTAGCATTAAGTGCGGATACTAAATCTCTGCAAGAGGTAGTTGTCGTAGGTTATGGTACTCAAAAGAAGAGTCAATTAACGGGAGCTATTTCATCTGTTACAGCGAAACAAATTACAGAAATGCCTATTACTAACTTAGGTCAAGCGATGCAAGGTCGTGTAGCGGGTGTGGACGTAGCGCAATCAGGTTCTAAGCCAGGAACAGTACCTCGTGTGTTAATTCGTGGTCGTCGTTCATTTAACGCTGGTAATGACCCTTTATATGTTGTGGATGGTATTCCTCTTTCAGGTGGTTATGAAGATATGAACCCGAATGACGTGGCTTCTATGGAAATCTTGAAAGATGCAACTGCAACAGCTATCTACGGTGCTCGTGGGGCGAATGGTGTTGTCTTAATTACTACGAAGCGTGGAGGTAAAGATGGTAAAACGGTTATTTCTTACGACTCATATATCGGTTCTACTCAATCATTAGATAAGATCAACTTGTTTAATGGTGCTGAGTACGCTGAAATGAAGCGTGAATCTCGTCGTACGATTGGTACTTACAAGGATGCGAATGGAAACTTAGTGCCTACTGGTGTAATTGATGCATTTGCTGATTCTAAGTTATTTATCGCAGTTGAATTAGATGGTATTGCGAAAGGTCGTACAACGGATTACCAAGATATGATGGTAAGAAAAGGTTTACAACAAAACCATGCGATCGGTGTTCAAGGTGGAAATGAGAAAACTCAATTCTCAATCAATGCGGGTTATTTCCAAGATAATGGTATCATTCAAGGATTGGATTTCACACGTTATTCAGTACGTACTAGTGTAGATCACCAAGTGAATAAATCATTGAAAGTAGGAGCCTCTTCTTATTTAATGTATTCTGTAACGAATGGAGCTAACTTAAACCCATATGGTTTCTTATTATCTCAAAACCCATTAGCGAGATCAGATGATGATTCTGGTATCTTAATCTTCAATCAGACGGATGATGCATTATTAACGAACCCATTAAATGAAATTGTACCAGGTGCTAAAGTAGATGAGACAAAGAAATACCGTATTTTCAACAGTATTTATGCTGAATTACAATTAGCTAAAGGTTTGAAATACCGTGTGAACTTTGGTCCTGATTTTACCATCTCTCGTAATGGTCGTTTTGACGGAGCTTTAACGAACGCAATTAAGGGTGGTAATCCAACCGCTTACACAGATAATCGTCAGGGTTTCAATTATACGATCGAAAATATCTTAACGTATAATAAGCAGTTTAAAGATCACAATTTAGGTGTGACTTTATTGCAGTCTATGCAGCGTGATAACTTTGAACAGTTCACTCAAACTGTGTTAGGTGTTCCAGTAGAGACTCAACAATTCTACAATGTAGGAAATGCTTCTTCTATTCAAGGAGTAGGTTCTAACTTAATTCAATGGACGATTGCTTCTTATATGGCTCGTGTTAACTATGACTACAAAGGAAAATACTTATTAACAGTTACTGCTCGTCGTGACGGTTCATCTCGTTTCGGTGCGAATACGAAATGGGGTAACTTCCCAGGTGTGGCTTTAGGTTGGAATGTACACCAAGAGAACTTTATGAAAGATTTGACTTGGTTAGATGAATTAAAAGTACGTGCTTCTTATGCACAAGTAGGTAACCAAGGTCTTTCTCCTTACCAAACAGTAGGTCTAGAAGGACGTACATCGTATGCTTGGAACAACACGGCTGCTTATGGATACCGTCCTAACACGATTGGTAATGCTGATTTGAAGTGGGAAACGTCTACTTCTCAAAACGTGGGTATTGATTTCTCTGTTTGGAGAGGTCGCGTTTCAGGTTCGGCTGAATATTACCAAACAAATACTACGGATTTATTATTATCAGATCAATTACCTACTTCAACAGGTTTCGCAGCAGTTACGCGTAACGTAGGAGAGACGATGAACCGTGGTATTGAACTTTCGTTAACAACGAATAACATCGATGCGGCGAATGGTTTTAAATGGAGCACTGACTTTGTATTCTACAAGAATCAAGAAGAAATTGTTTCACTTTACAATGGTAAAAAAGATGACGTAGGTAACCGTTGGTTCATCGGTAAACCATTAAATTCTTATTTTGATTACGAATATGCTGGTATCTGGCAAACGGCTGAGGCTGACAAGGCAAAAGCAATGGGCTTTACAGTGGGTCAAATCAAAGTGGCTGATACTAACAATGATGGTAAAATCACTGCTGATGACCGGGTCTTATTAGGTTCTGATGTTCCAGCTTGGACAGGTGGTATCACAAACCGTTTCTCATATAAAGGATTCGATTTGTCGTTCTTCATCTTCACACGTCAAGGTCAGATGATTGTATCTAAGTTCCACCAAAACTCAAACTACCTACAAGGTCGTTACAACCAGATCAAGGTGGATTATTGGACTCCTAACAATCCAGGTGCTCGCTATCCACGTCCTAACTTTAACCAAGAATTCCCTGCTTATAATACAGCGATTATGTACTATGATGGTTCATTCATCAAAGTTCGTAACATCAACTTTGGTTATAATTTCCCAGCTAAAACAGCTGCTAAATTAGGTCTTGCTTCCTTGCGTTTATTTGCAAGTATTCAACAACCATTCATCTTCTCGAACTATCGTTCTAAAGAAAATGGTGTGGATCCAGAAACATCGAATGGTAACGTAGAAAACAACGTAACTCCGGCTACATCTGTTTCAACGTTTGGTTTAAATATTAAATTTTAATCCCTGAAATAATGAAAAGTTTATATATCAAAAATTCATTAAAATCATTAGGTATTGCTTCAGCGATTATGTTGGGTACTGCCTCATGTAGTGATCTACTGAAAGAGACAGTCGTTTCTTCTATCAGTAATGATTACATCGCTACGACTCCTGGATTCGTTGCTGCTACGAATGCTGCTTATACTCCACTTCGTTCTTTCTATGCGACAGAGCGTGGTTTAACGATGTCAGAATATGGTACTGATATCTACAGTGCAGGTGCCGATGGTTCATTCAAAGGTTTCCACTTTTATGATTCTCAATTAACTTCTTCTGTATCAATTTTGGCAGAATTATGGGATGAGACGTATAAAGGTATCAATACCATCAATGCGGTGATTGATCGTGCTCCTGCAGTAACGGGTATTACAGATGCAGTAAAGGCTACTCGCGTAGCTGAGATGAAGTACTTACGTGCTCACTATTACTTTATTTTAGTGCAGCAGTTTGGCCCATTAGACTTACGTTTAAAGGAAACGACTGGTCCTACTAAAGCGGCAACACGTGCTTCTGAACAAGCTGTTTATAAGCAAATTGAAACCGATTTATTAGCAGCAATTCCTGCATTGCCTGCAACTAAAGCAGCGGGTGATTATGGTCGTGCTACGAAGGCAGCAGCTGAAAATTTATTAGCGAAGGTGTATTTAACTCGTGCTTCTTCTAAGTTTGCTGAGTCGACTGATTATGCTAATGCGGCTACTTTATGTAATAATGTAATTGCTAACTATGGCTTTAAATTATTACCAGATTTTGCGTCTGTATTTGATCAAGCTAATCAAATCAATGATGAGGTTATTTTCGCGGTTCAATATACATCAGATCCATTAACGAATGGTTTTGTGGATAACCAAGGAAATAAGCTTCACTTATACTTTGGTATGCAATATGACGTTCAGCCAGGTATGCAGCGTGACGTAGTGAATGG
>JBMSJH010000139.1:0-5855 GCA_049418705.1 Aquirufa sp. | reverse complement strand
GTTTGTGAGAGACCCGAACGAAGTAGTAAAGGTGGCACAGAAAGTGCAGGTTCGGGTGACAGAGGTGGATGAAGCGCGGAAAAGGATTGCGTTAAGTATGAAAAGCTAATGGTAAAAGGTAAGTGGTAAATGGTGAATGAAAATTTACTCCGAACCTCATTTACCATTCACCACTTACCATTCAACATTTTAATTAATCTTTTTTCTTACAGCAATTCGGCAACTTCGCGTAGTCTTTTGCAATCGCCTTCACATCATCCGCGTCGTAGCCCGTCTCCGAGATAGCTTTGCGAATTCCTGCTGCATCGATCTTAGCTGCATCGTATTCTACGGTAATTACCTTATCGTCTAAATTTAAATCGGATTTAGCCACTCCTTTCGTTAAGGCTAAGTTCTTTTCGATACGCTCCTTGCACATTTCGCAAATGGCAGAGGTTTTAATTTTCACGGTCTCTTTAGGGCCTACTAGCGCTAGAAGAGGCATCATTAATAAAAATAAGATCTTTTTCATGGGTTTATTTTTTAACTACTTTGAGATCCATCGTACATGCTGGACACTTACCTTTCTTCGAATAGGTCTTTTTGCCCTCGCATTTCATTGGACACGCATATTCTTCTTTCTTACTCACTTTAGCAGCCTTTTGATCTGCCTGAGTGGACGCGAATGCCCCGAACATTCCTAAAACTAGGGTCGATACTAAGATGTACTTTTTCATATTAATTGATTTTAAAACGGATTCCTGAATAAACCATGGTGCCGGTAATCGGCCCCCAAACCATTGAAGCGTCGAAACCCGCTGCAAACGGATCTTTGGCTACAAAAATGGGGTTCTTTTGAGTAAAATTAAAAAGATTTTCCACTCCCACATACAATTCCCACTTTTTAAATTGGCGAGTTACTTGACCGTAGACAGTCGAAAATGGAGGTGCAGTCACCTCTTGAATGGCTCCAGTATGTAAATGGGCTAATTTATGATCTGGAATTCTTCTCGATCCATTCCATTGCCAAGTGACATCGTACTTCCAAATCTCATAAGGAGTTGCATAGGCTAGGTTAACTAATATACGATCCTTATTGAGGTAAGGCTTAGATAACCTTATCAAGCCGCCATCTATGCGTAAATAATCCGCCTGCACGTCTTGGTAACGGTAGGCCACCTTCATCTCAAATCGTTTGAATGGGCTGTAATTAAACTCCCCTTGGATACTGGTTGAAAAAGATTTGCCGGGGGAAGAGTACATTCGTAAGATAGAACCAGCCTCCATATCCACTATCCATTGGTGAATAAAATCGGTTTGGAAGAAATCCAAAACTAGATTAGCCTTGCGCGATCCAATCGTCATGTTTTTCGTCAAAGTCATCCCATAATTCCAAGAGGACTCCAATGGATTTAGGCTACCCAGCACACGTAAAGAACGATTGTTCACTAAAAAGCCCATATTTTCTGCCAAAGGATTCACCCGTCTCCACCCCTTTCCGGCTGATAATCGAAGAATCCAATCGGTCGCCAGATCCCATTTCACGTGTAGACGGGGAACCCATTGGGTGCCTAGTTGGTTGTGGAAGTCGACTCTTTGGCCTAACACTAAAGTCAACTTATTCGGAATTGTCCACGTATATTCTCCCTAAATTCCCGGCACAATCTCCGTTCGAGCATAGGCAGAATCAATATACGATTCCTGATAGGAATCGAGGAGAAAACTCGCCCCTGTCTTAACGGTATGATTCGTATTGTCGATGATCGATTGAAAAATCAAATTTCCATAAATGCTCTGCTCTCGACCTTGGTATTTTTTGATTGAAAAATAGGAGTCGTTCGCGTGATTTGCCGTGCTTAAAATTAGGGCAAGACCCTGGTATGGCTTTTCTGGATACAAACGGGCGATTTTGGCAAATGTCTCTAGCCGTTCTGTTTTGCTCCCAAAACCATAGAGTTGAAAAGGGTCCGAGTTTTTTTGAATCGCATTTTGGCCTCCTAAACGATCCTCTAAAAGGTAGTTTGCTCCCCACTGAATCATCCAGCGATCAGTGGCATACTTCCAGCGATTTAACACGTTCGCTAATTGAAACAAAGGCAAATCAAGGAAATCGTCTTTATTCCCATCTAAACGCCCAGCCTGCTGGGAATAATGTGCAAAAACACCCGTAGATAAGCGGGAATTAAATCGATGAGCACCTTGTTGATTCATCTCAAATCGCCCCTGGGAGTTCGTATAGGTATTTAAATAATAGACTTCCGAAGTATCAGGTTTCGCAAGCTCCACATTAATGGCACCCGTCATGGATTCGTAGCCATTGACGACAGAGATGGTCCCTTTTGCTAGATCAATCGATTTTATCCATGTGCCTGGTAAATAATTAAGGCCAAATGTGGATTTCAATCCCCGAATTGACGGAACATTTTCGATGTTTGTTTGGACATATGTACCAGCTAAACCCAATAACTGAATTTGCTTAGAACCCGTCACCGCATCGGCATAATTCACAGAAACAGACGCGTTGGTTTCGAAACTCTCAGACAAATTGCAGCAAGCCGCTTTACCTAAGGTTTTGATGGTCATAACCTCGGTGGCTAGAATGGCATTATCGTCTTTCTGACCTGGATTTGCAATAACCCGAAATTCTTTTAATTCAGTATCTCGCTCAATACTGTCTTTTCGCATGACCTGTTGAGCCTGCAAAAGTGTCGAAAAACTAAGTAGAATAAGTAATTTATACATCGTATGAATGATTTAAATGATGGAAATAGCTTTGCTACATCATCAAATCAAATACGTCTGTAATTGTGCTAGCCTAGCTTGCCGTGTAAGCGGAGGAGCATTTGCTTGAAATAAATTAAAATTATCAAGTTCCTGATAAACTATTTTGACCGATTGATAAGAAACGGTAGTTGAGGCAGGTGTAAATACCCACTGAAGAGCCGTATTTCCCTTTGTTAAATCGAAGTTGAACTTAACTTGGTATTTGCCTAAAAAACAACATTTTGCTCTTGAAAGCTGCGCCTGAGGAGTAGGATTACAACAAGATTCTGCCTTTGAAACCGTGAATTTCTTTGCCCCTGTGTAAACACAAGTTGCCTCCGTCCAAGAGATACCTAGGCTACCGAATAATATCCAGGCAGCAAGAAAAAAGGACATGAAGGACTGGGCCATCTTTTTCATCAACCAAATTTAGTTTAAAATTCTTAATTTGCTTTATGTTTCAGCGGTTTACCATTTTCTTGATATTTAGCCTATGCTCTAGCCTACATGCTCAAACCTACCGCTACCTAATCTTGTTTAAAGACAAGGCCTCAAATACGTATAGTCTAAACAAACCAGAGGCTTTTTTAAGTTCTAAAAGTCTAGAAAGACGAACTAAAAACCTCGTTGCCATCACACAACAAGACCTTCCTGTCAGCGAAACTTATTTAAATCAAGTGAGAGCTACCGGGGCACGCATCCTATTTCCGCTCAAATGGATCAATGGAGCACTAATTGCCCAAAAACCAAGTGAAATCAAGAAGACTTTGGCCTTAAACTCAGTCAAAGGACTTTACTGGAATTTCCCAGCAGATTCCAGCCAAGCAAATCAGATTCAATCAGGCACCTTATCGACAAATGCGAGTCCTGATTACGGAAATTCAATCACCCAAATCACCCAATTAGGCATCGATCAGATGCACGCTAAAGGAGTCACAGGCGCAGGAACCGTAATCACTTTGTTAGATGATGGATATAAAAATGCGAATACCGTCCCCTACCTACAAAACCTATTTACAGACAAACGCGTCATCGCCACCCTAAGCACCGATCCCACGATATCCTCTGTATATAATGCAGGAGGGCATGGCACAAATGTACTCTCCACTATCGCCGGTTACGAATCAGGCAAACTCATTGGGACTGCTTTCAAGGCCTCTTTTGCCCTTGCCCAAACCGAGGAAAGCTACCATGAATTAATCGTAGAAGAAGCGAATTGGTTGCGCGGGGCAGAATGGGCAGATAGTTTAGGGACAGATATACTTTCCTCCTCTTTAGGCTATTCCACTTTTGACAATCCACAACATAATCACGCTTATTCCGACTTGAACGGAAAATCCACACTCGTTTCTAAGGCCGCTGCTTGGGCAGCTAGCAAAGGCATTCTTTGCACCATCAGCGCAGGAAATGAAGGAGCCAATAACTGGAAATTTATCACAGCGCCGGCTGATGCAGATTCCATTTTAACGGTGGGGTCCGTGAATGCGCTAGGAACTTTATCCGCTTTCAGCTCTACTGGTCCCAGTTTTGATGGACGGGTGAAACCCGATGTGGTTGCCATGGGATCATCCACTTCTGTCGGTTTCATTGATGGTACGGTAGGCACATCCAATGGAACCTCCTTTTCTGCCCCTTTAATTGCAGGTTTGGCCGCAGGACTTGTCCAAACCTTTCCGAGACATAAAGCACAACAAATTAGACAAGCGATCCTAAAATCAGGAAATCAATTCAAAGCGGCCGATATGTTCCGAGGCTTTGGTATACCCAATTATGACAAAGCGAGTGAGCTTATAGAACTAATTTTAGGGAATGAACCTTCTGCATCCAACATAAGCGTTTTCCCCAACCCGGTAAGCCCAGGTAGTCCACTTCGTATAAAAATACCCTTTGAAAAAGCAGCCGTTGACATGTTGAATAGTGCAGGAGAAATCGTGCATTCCTTTCATCTAGATGAATCAGAATCAAGTATTTACCTCGGACCTTTCGTTTCTGGGAAATATTATTTTAGATTTACCGCAGAATCAACTGTTCAAACCATACCTGTACTCGTACTATGAAAACACGCTTTTTATCACTCGACATTCTACGTGGAATAACCCTAGCCGGTATGATTTTAGTGAATAATAATGGGAATGGCGACTTCACCTATGCCCCCTTATTACACGCAAATTGGAATGGTTTCACCCCTACGGACCTTGTTTTCCCTAGTTTTTTATTCATGGTAGGAGTCGCGATGCGCTTCTCTTTCAAATCGTTTAATTACGAATTAACCCCAGCCGTGCGCAATAAGATCTTGAAGCGTACCCTGTATTTGTTTCTAATCAATTACTTCGTTTTTTACTTTCCATTTACGGATTTCTCCTTCGAAAAATTACGTTTTTTGAACGTGTTGCCTCGCATTGCCCTATCCTATTGTGCCGTCGCTTTCATTACCTTGCAAGCCCCTAAAAAATGGCTTACTTGGATTAATGCAGGCATTTTATTGTCTTTTTGGGGGATTCTCTATGCCTTCGGTGATGCCGGATCCTGGATGGATATCAGTACAAATGCCGTTCGCAAATTAGATCTATTGCTCTTCGGGGAGTCGCATTTATACCATGGAAATGTGGTGAACGGAGTGCATATTGCTTTTGATCCAGAGGGTCTTTTAAGTACCCTTCCTGCCATATCAACCTGTTTATTCGGCTACCAGGTTAGCTTGTATTTAGAGAATCAGGCCAAAGAAAATAAATCCGCCCTACTCGGCCTTCTTGGTTGGGGAGCTGCTCTAATCGGTATTGCGCTGATTTGGGATCAAGCTTTTCCAGTGAATAAAAAGCTATGGACCAGCTCCTTCGTCCTACTTTGCGCGGGAATTGACTTTATTCTAATAGGCCTTTTAAATTGGTGGATCGAGACTAAAGAACGCCACTTCGGAAATACGTTCTTCTTAGTTTTAGGTACCAATTCCATTCTAGCTTATGGAATTTCAGAGGTAATCGCCATTCAATTAGGCAAATACCAAATTCAAGATCAATCAGCAAGCGATTGGCTGTATTGGCACATTTTCGAGCCTATTTTTGGTAAATACAATGGTTCTTTAGCGTATGCCATCACCTTTGTGTTGGTGTGCT
>JBMSJH010000138.1:0-5935 GCA_049418705.1 Aquirufa sp. | reverse complement strand
CTAGTACGAAACCAGAACCTAAATCAGGCCTTAGCGCACACGAATCAGATTCAGTCCATACTCTAACCCTTCTAAACGAAAGCAAGGAATCTTTCGCTATCCATTGAATATTCGCTGAGGTATCCCGCGTGGAAACGGCGTAACCCGTTAAACTGATGTTGATTCCGGAAGCGGGTTTTAAAACCGATACGCCTGTCCAATTACCTAAAGCTTTCGTTTTAAAAACCCGACCATCCACACTTTTCGCTAGTGAGTAGGGGAAATGAATACCAGAGTTTTTGGCCTGCAATAAGCGCTTAATCTCTCCAGAAAAATGACCAATCTGTACATGAGAATCTCCCAGGTGCAAGACCTTCAAATTACCTGATTTCCATTTATCTGACAGCTGAGCCAGGGAGGAATCCTTTTGAATTTCATTGCAAGGAAGACAGACCTGCAAGGAATCTACTTCCGCCCTGCAAGTAGTTGATAAGAACCAAAAAAGCACAAAGACATACCTCAAAATTGGAAATAAATAAAGGGTTGAACTAGGGCGTCACGGAATTGTATGATGAATTGTAAGGCGACTAATAGAAAGAAAAACCAGAAAAAAGAGGGAATATAAAAGCTCCATTCAAATCCTTTTTTCTTCCATGCAGATGGAATCAATATCCAAACTAGTAACGTTATCAGCAAGATAGCGAGTTCATTTCGAGAAAACCAAAAACCCAGAAAATCAAGCTCAGATGTCGCGTAAGTAATTTGATTTAAGATAATTAAGGCTGAATCAAAATCTTTCGCCCGGAAGAAAATCCAACAGAAAGTAACAAAGAAAAATGTGAAAATTCCGCCTATAAAATCCATCCATTTACCGTTAGGAAGGTGTTTATGAACTACCTTGTGCAGCGCTAAAGCTAATCCATGCGCAGCTCCCCAGGCCACAAATTTCCAACTCGCCCCATGCCAAAAACCACCCACCAGCATTGTAATCAATAAAAACAAGTAGGTATTTAACGCACCCTTCCGATTCCCTCCCAAAGGAATGTATACGTAATCACGTAACCACGAGGATAAGGAGATGTGCCATTTGCGCCAAAATTCGGTCACATTCGAAGCGCCGTAAGGATGATCAAAATTCTCTTTTAATCGATATCCAAGTAATAAAGCCAAGCCAATCGCGATATCCGAGTAGCCAGAAAAATCAAAATAGATTTGGAAACTATAGGCTACTGCGCCTAACAGATTTTCGCCCCCCGTATAAAAGGAGGGATTTTCGAAAACCATATCGACATATTTTCCTAGGTAATCCGCTATCAACAGCTTTTTCAAAAGACCCAATATGATACGTAATAAACTCTCTTTGTATCGACGAGCATCGGGACTTTCTGGAGAATTTACTTGATTCAAAAAATCCTTCGCTCTAACGATTGGACCTGCCACTAAATGTGGAAAAAAGGTCATATAGAAAGCGTAATCCGTGATATTTTTTGAGGCCCTAATCTCTCCACGATAGACATCAACCAGATAGGAAATCGACTGAAAAGTATAAAAGGAAATACCAATAGGAAGTAATAAATCCACCGACTCGAAATGCGTTAATAATAGCCAATTCGTATTCTCAATAAGGAAATTAGGATACTTGAAATAGAGCAAAAAGGACAGACTAAAAAGGACAGCTATAGTCGTCCAAACCTGTTTTGCATTTCCTTCTGTCCGTTCAATTTTCCGAGCAAAAAAGTAGTCTATGATAATCTGGAATAAGAATAAACCCAAAAATGGACCACTCGATTTATAGTAGAAAAACAGACTAAAGGCGATCAAATAGACTTTACGAAGGGCATTCTGCGTAAATAAAATCGCATAGAAAAATAGAAATACTCCGAAAGTAAACAAGAACGAAAACTCCGTAAAAAACCAGGGCTGCTTCGTGGAATACAGCATGAATTCCCGAAGAAGCTGCTCATAAGGAATCGTCCCTATCGCCTGCCTAATAACCTCGATAATCTGCTGCATTGAGTACAATTGCTTTGTATTTTTTAGGGTAACCAAAACGTTCGGGAGGCATCATCCGAATTTTCCAACGACTCGATTCTTGCAACCAATTTGCCACATTTCCCATCCAAATGCGGTATCCCGGTAATGAAGGGTGGCGACCATCTGTCGCTTTAGGTAAAATTAAGTGTTTCGAAGAAAAGAAAGCGGCAGAATCTGCAGCCGCTTGAAATGCATCCGTCACCACATAATCATAGCCCCAATTCGTAGGACCAATCCAGGCATAGGGTAATCCGTTTAGTTTTTTTTGGAATTGTCTTGCTAAGGCTTTTCTCGTAGAATAATCCTTCGCTAGCACCTCATTCAATCCAAATAGAACGAATACAAAGGTGGGGCGGTAGCGTTTGATGATTTTAGAAATAGTGTCCGACTTGGCGAAGTTTAGGGAAGTCGCAGAGGACCATTCGACAGTGGCGACGAGTTTGTGGCCATTGCTTTGGCAATAATCATTCAACACATTTTTCATCCCTCCGGCTTCTGAATCACCGATTAACAAAACCCGATGCCGAGTCGAATCATCCACACTAGAGTCAGGCAAAATAGGCTCAGGAATGCTAGAATAAACAATTTTTGTCGTGTCTTTAGGAATAATAAAGGTCGGTATCGTGTCTATTTTCGCCACCTCTATTTTCCTCTCCACTTTCTGCAAGGGTGTTTCTATCGAAAAAAGCTTCTTAATTTCTAGGTTCGCTATAAGATACGTGTTAGGTATATAACTGTACAAATACAGTGCAGAACACGCTAAAATGAAGCACAGAGAAGCCAGAAACAAATATCCTGTCTTCATATCAAGGTAAAAGATTTTTTCATTAATCGGATCCAACGCTTCGCATTCGCCGCATAACGCGCCTTCGCCATCGCCCTCGTCCACTTCATCGGATCCTGATTCCCCTTTAAAGTAGCATAGTATTTCTTGCTAGCTAACACCTCACAAAAGTCCACCATACTTTCCTCTGGTCGATTATAATGCTTGAAACTCGACTTCTTTTTACGGGAATATTTACCTCGCAAACCGAAGTAATTATTTTGTTTAATGGATTGTTTAGATTGGCCAAAACCGGATTCACAAATCCCTACCCCAATGATTAATTTCGTAGGTATTCCATAGACCTGAGACAAGGAATCAATGTAGGGTTTGTAACGTTGAATTTTTTCTTGAGTCCCTTCAGAGGCTTGGGTAGCTAACCCTGTAAAAAAGAGAAAAAAGAGGATGATATGCTTCATACGAAGCAAAAATACAAAATTATGCGTGGATTACCACGGTCAAACTCCGTGCACCATGGGCACCAATTACGAGCGATTGCTCAATATCGGCGGTCTTAGATGGACCAGCTAGGAACAAACCGAATCCCGAAGTAGGATAATTTAATTCCTCGTATGCCGCATGCATATTCGGAACTATTTTCTGCACATGAATCACTAAATGCTGGCAAATGAAGGGTGCCACGCGATGAGGAAGAGCTTCCTCAGTTAACCAGATGGCTCCATTTTCCGCTACGCCAAATGCTCCATCAATCTCTAATACTTCTACCTCTGCTAGACTTAAACCGTCACGTGTCTTTTCAAATCGTTGTCTATTGGGAAATAGTCGCTCGAGCTCCTCAGGTGAAACCACGCGCGCACCTACCACCTCTAGCGAAGCTTTAAAATCAAAGTCCACTGAAGCGCCTTGAAAGGCCGCTGGATGTTTGATTTCCAGTAGCTGTTCGATTTTCCCTAAAATTTGTTCTCTCGCGCTCATCGTTTTTTATACCATTCTTGAAAACTTTCTGTAGGCGCCTGTGGCATTTCGCGTTGCTTGTACCAAGGGTTTAAACTTGTATTTAAGAGTTTTGAAAATCTGCGCATCAGCGATCCGCCCAGACGATAAATCGCAGGATGAGCTAACGTAAACGCCATTAATTTCATCCCAATCGACTTCCCGACGGGTGCTAAACCTGCCGCCATCAAATCTTGGCGCCAAAACCATAATTGTTCGTGAATATTGATTTTCACGGGACAGACATTAGAACAAGAACCGCACAGCGTGGAAGCAAAAGGCAAATCAACATTTGCTTTCTTGTCGATATTGGGTGCTAAAATCGAACCAATAGGTCCAGCAACCGGCTGGTGGTAACTATGTCCCCCACTCCTTCTATACACTGGACAGGTATTGAAACAAGCCGCACAACGGATACATTTCAAGGAATTCTTGTATTTCGGATCAGCGAGTTGACGCGTGCGTCCATTGTCAAGCAAAACAATGTGCATTTCTTGTCCTTCGCGAGGCTTGTGAAAATGCGATGAATAGGTAGTGATTAATTGACCGGTGGCACTGCGTGCGAGCAACCTCAGAAAAACTGCCAGATCAGATCGTTTAGGGATAATTTTTTCAATTCCCATGCAAGCGATGTGGACTTTTGCCAGATGCGCCCCCATGTCCGCATTCCCCTCATTCGTACAAACGACAAACTCCCCCGTTTCGGCTATAGCGAAATTCACACCGGTAATGGCGACCTCCGAGGCCAAAAAATGCCCTCTTAAATGTTGGCGAGCTGCCTCAGTTAAGAATTGAGGATCCTTGTTGCCTTTGGGGGTTCCTAAATGTTTGTGAAAGGTCTCCCCTACATCCTCTTTCTTCAGGTGAATCGCCGGAAGGACAATATGACTAGGAGCCTCATTTCTAAACTGAACGATTCGTTCGCCTAAATCAGTATCCACGACTTCGATGCCTTTTTCTGCCAAATAATCATTCAAATGGCATTCTTCCGTCAGCATCGACTTACTTTTCACCAAGATTTTAGAACCTTGATCTGCGATGATTTTGTGTACAATGGTATTATGTTCCGCCGCATCAGCAGCCCAATGGACGTGGATTCCATTTGCTTTTGCTTTTGCTTCGAAGGCCACTAAATACTCCCCTAAATTTGCAAGTGTATGGTCTTTAACCTGAGAGGCATGCTCGCGCAAGGATTCCCATTCAGGCAATACCTTCGAGGCCTTGTCGCGTTTTGCACGCACAAACCATAAGGTTTCGTCATGCCAGTCCGTCCGTTCTGCATCCGCAATAAAATTCTCCGAAGCTTCCGCGTGACTAAGCATGATTCAAAATTTCAACAATATGTTTTACTTGAACTTTCGAGCCCTGACGTCTCAAAATTCCTTCCATGTGCATCAAACAAGAGGTATCTGCACCCACAATATAGTCTACGGCATTCGCCTCATGTTCCTTAATTCGATCCTGCCCCATCTTCACCGAAACCGCCTCTTCCGTCACACAAAAAGTGCCGCCAAATCCACAACACTCGTCTTCTCGCTTCGGCATCACAACTTCCACACCCTTCACTAGCGAGAGTAAATCTTGTAATTTCGAAAAAGGTTTTTCGTTGCGTTCAGACATCGAGCTTAAACGTAGACCCCGTTGACCGTGGCAACTTTGGTGCAATCCGACGCGATGCGGAAAGGTCGCAGTCAAAGCGGAGACTTTCAAAACGTCTGTCAAAAACTCACAAATTTCATAAACCGAATTTCTGATTTTCTCTGAAGGATGATGCTCCTTCAAGTGTAATACGCAGGATCCAGAAGGTCCTACGATGTAATCAAATCCTTCAAAATTATGGGTAAAATTAGCGTCGCAACCTTTCGTAGATGAGGCAAAGCCGGAATTGGCCATCGGTTGGCCACAGCAGGTTTGGCCAGAAGGAACAATTACTTCGCAGCCCAGTTTCTCTAACAATTCCAAACTCGCCACCGCAACCTGCGGATAGAATTGGTCAATGTAACAAGGAACAAACAGAGCTACGCGCATCTTAAAATCGTTTCAATTGAATTAAATTTTGGGGTGTCTCCCCTTCGTAAACCATCAACTCAGCGCCTAAAGCACTCGCTTGCGCTACTTCCGACGCATAAACGTCCACTTCTGGCA
>JBMSJH010000137.1:0-5960 GCA_049418705.1 Aquirufa sp. | reverse complement strand
CTGAGAGATGTTACCAAAGATGAATCCCCACATACCGTTGATAGGTCCGTGTTGTGGAGTCCATGTGTGACGTGAGTAAGCTAACCAGTCACCACCATCATACCAGTCACCACCACGTGTAGGAACGATTAACTCATCCGAAGATGCTTCACTTGGATTAAACCAATCCCAAGTGATACCACGAAGACCACCATAAGCTGGTCCTAGTGCCGCAGCAATTTGAGCATCAGTTTTCAAGAATTGATCAGCTGGGATCGAATCGTAAACTGGCTCAGTTAAATCTGTACAAGACGATAGGGCTAACGAAGCGAAAACACCTACTGAAAGTACTTTATAGATATATTTTTTCATTTTTTTAATTATTTTATTAATTAAGTTAAATAACTAATAGTGTGCGTATTTTGTTTAGAAAGACAAGTTAATACCCGCAGTAAATGCACGAGTCTTGTAGTATGTCTCACGAACATCGATACCTGGAGCAGCTGAACCAATTGCAAGGTTTTGGCTAACTTCTGGATCAACACCTGTATAGTTAGTGAACAACAATAAGTTGTTACCAGCTACATAAATACGAGCTCTTTTGAATACACCTTTAACTGGTAAAGTATAACCCAAAGAAGCGTTGTTTAAACGGATATGATCTCCTGACTCTACGTAGTAATCCATAGGGATTGTACGCTCATCATTGATGATAGACGTTAAAGCAGTTTTCAATGCGTTAGACTCAGCTAAACGACCATCTTGACGACCTAACAATAAGTTGTTTGTGTTTACGATTTTCGCTCCAGCGTTTCCTGTGAATTGGAATTGTAAGTCAAATGCTTTGTAACGTACGTTAGTAGTTAAACCACCTACGAAAGTAGGGTTAGGATTTCCTAAGTAAGTACGATCTTTTGCGTTAGGATCTACAGTACCATCACCGTTAAGGTCTTGGAATACATATTTACCGTTCTCGATTTTAGCAATCTTAGCTCCGTAGAATACACCTACTGGTTGACCAGCTTGTAAAACTGAGAAGTTTACTGCTGAAGTACCACGGATGTAGCTACCTAAAGAAGTAGATAAGAATACTTGGTCAGCTGCAGCGAACTCATCATTTTTCAATGAGATCAATTCGTTTTGGTTGAATGAACCAGCGAATGTAGAGCTAATAGACCAATCTTGAGTATCTAACCATTGGTATGTAGCTGTTAACTCAATACCACGGTTTTGCATCGAACCAATGTTCGCTAAGATAGTTGGATATACATATCCTTTCTCTTGTGGAGCATTAACAGTGTATAACAAATCTTTTGTTTGACGAGTATACCAGTCAATCGAACCTGTTAACTTACCTTTTAAGATAGAGTAGTCAATACCAAAACCGTAGTTTTCGTTAACCTCCCACTTCAAGTTAGGGTTAGGGTTAGATTGGATAGCATAAGCTGGTAAGAAGTCATCAGCAGATCCATCATAGTATGATCCAGATGGGCCATAGAATGATTTAGATAATAATGGACGGATACCTTCTGAGTTACCAGTTCTACCCCAAGAAACACGAAGCTTCAAGTTGTCGATTGTTGAATTTCCTTTTAAGAAAGCTTCTTCAGATAATGACCAACCCACAGAAACTGATGGGAATAAACCCCACTTGTTGTTATCTCCGAATTTAGTAGAACCGTCACGACGCATGTTAACAGTTGCGAAATACTTGTTCATTAACGAGTATTGAGCACGTGCTAAGAAAGAAACCAACTTGTATTCATTCTTGTAAGAATATAATAAAGATGGGTTTGTACGAATACCTAAACC
This sequence comes from Aquirufa sp., assembly GCA_049418705.1. Taxonomy (GTDB): domain Bacteria; phylum Bacteroidota; class Bacteroidia; order Cytophagales; family Spirosomataceae; genus Aquirufa. Next base: position 4,169 of record JBMSJH010000137.1, on the reverse strand, counting down.
TGAACCGATGTTATCAGCACCAAACGCATCTGTTAAGAAGTTGTTGTTTGAAGCACCGAAACCATCGTTAACAACGTCTTGGTAAGTATAACCTCCTAATAAAGTCAATGTAGAAACATCATTTAACTTCTTAGTCCAGTTTAAAGTAGCCTCTAATTGCTTATCAGTTACAGCGTTCAATGAACGAGAAGCTGAGTTACCACCTACAGTAGATAATAAGTTACCTGGAGTAGTAGAAGCGAAATAGCTATTGTTAGCATTTTGAGTACGTAATGTACCTGATACGTTGAATACTAAACCATCTAAGATTGTATACGCAGCAGATGCATTGAATAAGAAATCTTGTAAACGTTGAGTGTTAGATTTCTTCTCTAAAGCAGCTAATGGGTTGAAGTTAGCGAATGTACCTGGCAATTGGAAGTAGTTTCCGTTTGCAGCGTAAACTGGATCAGTTGGACGCATGTTCATTGCAAAACCTACCGCACGGTTATCAGAGAAAGTTCCGTTTGTTTGCATAGCAGACATGTTGAATTTCATCATCAATTTACCGTCTAATGCTTTCGCATCTAAGTTTAAACGACCTGTTAAACGATCTTTACCAGAACCGATTAATGTACCTTTTTGGTCTAAATAACCTACTGAAGCACGGTATGATAAGTTCTCAGAACCACCAGAAACACCTACGTTGTGGTTTTGAGAAACCGCAGTACGTGTAATTACATCTAACCAATCAGTGTTAGCACCATTATCATCAAATGTTTGCTTGTATTTCGCAGCAGCAGCGCGGAATTCAGCAGCATTTAATAATTCTGGACGTTGAGAGATAGTCTCAGCACCTACGTAAGCTGAATAATCAACTGTAGGAGCACCTGACTTACCACGTTTTGTGTTGATCAAGATAACACCGTTAGCACCACGAGAACCGTAGATAGCTGCAGAAGATGCATCACGTAACACGTCCATAGATAAGATATCTTCTGGAGCAACGTTTTCGATAGGAGCACCAATTACACCGTCGATTACGTATAATGGCTCAGAACCTGCGTTCAATGAACCTGTACCACGTAAACGTACAGTTGGACGAGCGTTAGGATCACCAGAAGACTGAGTGATAACTAAACCCGCTACTTTACCTTGAGCCGCAGCTAATGGGTTAGTAACCACACCCGCGTTGAATTCACGAGCTCCTAAACTTGTTACAGTTCCAGAAATCTCTTTACGCTTTTGTGTACCGTAACCTACTACTACAACTTCCTCTAAAGATTTGTTATCCGCAGATAAAGCAACATTAACTACAGAACCTGTAGCCTTTACTTCTTTTGAAGTATAACCTACGAATGTAAACACCAAAGTGCTTCCACTTGCTGCGTTTACTTTGTAAGTACCGTTAACGTCAGTTTGAGCACCTTTAGTAGTACCTTTAACTGTTACAGAAACTCCAGGAATAGCTGAGCCATCAGCAGCATCAGTTACTTTCCCTGAAACCACATCTTGAGCAAAAGCACCCAAGGAAATTAATAGTGCAACAGCAACACTAAAAGCTTGCTTAAAGCCTAGGTTACTTACACTTGATCGCACAAGGCGACCCACTCTTTTGTAAGAATGAATCATAAGTGAAAAATTAAGGGTTAAAAATGATTAATGATTCTTGTGGTCTTGTTCTTATTCCTATTATATAATAAAGACATAGATTCTATGAGCCGAAGCCTTTCAAAATCCTCATGTAATCGTTTACATAGTATGAGTAATTTCAAAACCGTCACAAAAAAAGTAAGAATAAATTGAATAAAAAAATGATTTCCCATAATGAAACGGGGACTTATGACTCATAAATTGTACTTAAGCTAGAATTTCTTTAAAGCTAGCACAGTGTAGGACAGAATCTGAAAATAATCTAATTGTTATCTAATCTTTAACAGAGACCCTATTTTTCAGTCAATTTCAGACCAAAACCTCCAAATAAGCCCACAAACGATTGTATTTTTTCAATAGAAAATTTTTTGAAAAAAAAATCAGTTTTTTTTCGGTAATCTAATGCCAAAAATAATTTAGGTTAAAATTAGAATAATACAATTCGAACAGTGCTATACTGTTGATTTGATATCAAGGTACCGGATCGTGACCACTTCCACCCCAGGGATGGCAGCTAGCAATTCGCTTGATTGTCAAGCGCAAACCTTCCAATAAACCGTGCTTCTGAAGCGCTTCTTTTGCATAGGAAGAACAGGTAGGAGTATACCGGCAGGAATTAGGCAGAAAAGGGGAAATCATCCCTTGATAAATACGTATCAAGACCAGAAAAAAGAAAACAAAAATCCGCTGGATCATGGGGTTTGAAATAAAGCCTTTTCTGATTAAATTGCTTTAAAATTAATCAATTCAATTCGCAATATTACATGAATCGCAGGTCTTTAGCTCTTGGAATTTTGGCATCCTTATTTTGTATGGCCTCCTGCAACAACATTCCTGGTCACCTTTTCACCAAAAACAGTGCACTAGAAAAGAGAAATGACAGTATTGCGAGTCTATTCAATCCGAGCGTTGCGCAGCAAAAAGCCGTTAAATTAGATACTTTCTTTAAGACGCTTCAAAAGAAAACCGGCTTCAATGGCACCGTATTAATTGCACAATATGGAAAGGTGATTTACAAGAGAGCCTTTGGCATTGCGAATAATTTCACAAAAGACCCTTTAAGCACGCGAACACCCTTTCAATTAGCGTCTGTTTCCAAGCAATTTACCGCCGTTTCGATTTTACAATTGATGGAACAAGGTAAATTAAAGCTAGATGATCGCGTGGAGCAACACATTCCCGGATTTCCTTACGATTCCAGTATCACAATTCGCAGTTTATTAACGCATAAATCTGGCCTTCCTAATTATGCCTATTGTTTAGATAAGTATTATGATAAAAAAGCGCCGTTGACGAATGCCAAAGTCGTGGAGCTTTTCAACCGCATCAAACCCGGCATCGATTACCACCCTAATCGCCAGTTTCATTATAATAACACAAACTACATCTTATTAGCCTACATCGTCGAGCGAATCAGCGGAAAAGGTTTCAGAGAATATGTGAAAGAGAACATCTTCACTCCTGCTGGCATGAATGAGTCCTTCGTTTATGATCCTCAACATCCGGAGCAACTGAAAAAATCAGCCACAGGCTATCAACCCAAACGTTCCGGCCTAGCCGTCGTTGGATTCGATCATCTGGATGGAGTGACAGGTGATAAAGGAATCTATTCGACGGTGGAGGATATGTTCCTTTGGGACCAAGCCTTAAATTCGGAAACCGTAGTCAAACTCAGTTCATTAGCCGAAGCATTCACGCCTCAGCACACAAAACCTAAAGTGTTAACCACGAACTATGGTTTAGGCTGGCGCTTGAAGCAATTAGAGAATGGCGAGTGGTTAACCTACCACACAGGCTGGTGGCATGGGTTTAAAAACTATTACCTGCATAATTCCAAAGACAATTCTGCCATCATCATCCTAGGAAACATGGCAAATCATTCTTTATCCAAAGTCAATATCGTTCAATCCATTTTATATCCTGAAAAAGCGAAGTATTTCTTAAAGGGGGAAAATCTCCCAGCTGAGCAAGAATCTTCAGGAGGAAACTAAATTAACAGACCATGAAAAATGTACTTTTTGCCTTATGCTGCCTAATTGGCTTCTCCGCATTCGCCCAATCGGAGGATGAAGGAATTAAATCCAGCATTTCTGCTTACACCGAGGGTTTCACGAAAGGGGACACTGCCAGTTTAGGTCGTGCCTTTGCGAGCAACGCTCTGCTCAGAAATTTGAATGCCTCCACAGGAAAATTAGTAGACACCCCATTGCGTAAATTCATCGCCGGGATGCCTACGGGTGGTGCAAAAGCAACAGGAAACCTTGTGAATTATTCTTACGCGGGAACTTCTGCTGTAGCAACTGTAGAATTCAAATTCGACGACTTCAAATACATCGACCTATTAAGCCTAGTTAAAATCAATGACGATTGGAAAATCGTTTGCCGCGTCTACAGCCGCGTTGCTTTGGACGTAAATGTGGCGAGTGGTGTGGGGTCGAAAGCGGTAAGCGGAAAGACTACTACTCCAGCTAAAGCTGCGGCTCCGGTGAAAAAGGCTGTGGCGAAGCCGAAGGCGGATGATGGATGGTGATAATTTT
>JBMSJH010000136.1:0-5979 GCA_049418705.1 Aquirufa sp. | reverse complement strand
CGTAGGTATTCTCCCCTACGATAGCCACTTTATTTTTAAAGGAAACGACGTCGATAATGCCCGGCATTTTCTTCACATCGTCTGCCGAGAAGGATTTCAACGTAGCGCCAAACGGAGGACGCACGATTTGCGCAAACACCATCCCTGGCTTTCTAATGTCTATTCCGAAAAGAGGTTTACCCGTAATAACATTTTTATTGTCTACCCCTTTCACGCGAGATCCTATGATCTTATAGTCCTTGCGATCCTTGTAAGTAACTTCTGTTGGTACAGGTAATTTAGCAGCAGCTTCGGCTAATGAACCATACGTCGCTTTTTGACCTGCAGGTCCTAAGACAACTCCTTTTGCTGTTTTGCAAGCACTTACATCCACCTTCCATTGATCTGCAGCAGCCTGCATCATCATCTTACGAACCGTTGCACCCGCTTTTCTTAGGCGCTCCCAAGAATGTTTCAATGCACCACTTCCACCAGTCAACTGGCGTTCAAAAAGTTTCGTATCTAAATTTGCTTGCTCCACTTGCACCTGAGCCCAATCTACGTCCAATTCTTCTGCTACTACGACTGGAAATGCGGTTTTAATTCCTTGACCAATTTCTGGGTTTGGGGAATATAGAATCACTTTTCCTAAGCTATCAATCGATAGAAAGGCGTTAAAACGACCCGCAGATCCAACCACTTCCATGGCCGAGGCATCCGCTGAAAACCAGTCGAAACCCAAGGTAAATACACCCGTAAATAGGGCGGTTTTTTGTAAAAAATCTCTTCTGGACGTTTTCATTTCTTACTCTTTTTAGAGGCTAATTTTACGGCTTCTTGAATACGGTGATAGGTTCCACAACGGCAGATATTGCCTGACATTCCATCGATAATTTCTTGATCTGTCGGGTGTGGATTATTTTTCAAAAGTCCAGCTGCCGTCATGATTTGACCAGCTTGGCAATAACCACATTGTGGTACATCTAACTCGTCCCAGGCTTGTTGCACCGGATGTTTCCCGGCTGGATCTAAACCTTCAATCGTGGTAATTTGCGCGTTAGATACCGCTGAAATAGGTAGAACGCAGGAACGCATCGGTTCTCCATTTACCCAAACGGTGCAGGCGCCACATTGGGCAATTCCGCAACCATACTTTGTCCCCAATAGAGACAAATGATCTCTTAATGCCCATAATAGCGGGGTATTAGGATCGATATCCAGAGATACCTTTTTCTTGTTAACCGTGCAATTAATCGCCATAGTCTTATTTTTTCTTAGTCAATTCTTTAATTCGTAGGTTTCTAAATTTCAGAGGTGAACCATGTCCTAAAAACCCAATATGTCCCGTTTTGTTTATTAAACCTGGATGTTCTTTGTGATCTGCCGTGCCTTCTTTCGTTGCTAATGCAATATCTCCGTCTAAAATCACTTCTCCATTTAAAATCACTTTGATTTTATTCCCTTGCGCAATCACTTCTTCTTCATTCCACTCACCCACCGGCTTCAAAAAGCCTTGTTTAGCAGGAATGATTCCGTACACAGAACCATGGTATTGATAAGGTTGCAATTTAGCATACATTGGAGCCGTATTGTCCAAAATCTGTAATTCCATTCCCACATATGCCGCATCCCCTTCTAATGGTGCACGAATACCAAGACCATTATTTGCGCCGGGAGTTAGTTGAAAGTCGAACTTTAAATGAAAATCTCCGTATTCTTTTTTGGTATACAAATTACCCTTCCCTCCTCTTTTCGGATCAATCACTAATTCGCCATTTAATGGAAAATAATCCGTCGTATTACCAGTCCAATTAAATAAGGACGAACCATCAAATAAAGCCGCAAAATCGGCCTCTGGTGCTACATAAGCCGCATCTGGCTTTAATTCTTTCACATAAATGTTACGGTAAACGATGTGATTTCCATGGGCTTGCAACTCAATCGCATCCTTCAAGAAGATCGGAATCTTGCGATCCCAATAATTTTCGAGGATAGCATTATCTACCACTAATTCGCCGTTTAAATACACGGTAACACGCTCTCCTTTCATGATGATTCGGAACGTATTCCATTCATTTACCGGATTATCGGCCACTTTCAGCGGATTACGAGGGTTGATTTGATTATTATACAATCCACCAGAACCTACCTGAGCACCTACTCTCGTTAGAGCTGTATCCCAAATCTGTACCTGTGGCGACCCTCTCAAATAGATACCTGCGTCACCTTCTTTTTCAATCTTCCAGTCCACGTACATTTCGAAGTCTTGGTAGTCCTTCACCGAGCATAAATTATCCCCGTGTCCGGTGAAATGTAGTTCCTCGCCTTTCGCCTCCCAACCTTCGTGCATGATTTTATCGGCTTTCACTTGCAATAAAGCTATAGTATCAGCTGATATCAACCTGCGCTTCACTGGATTAGCCACTAAGCCTTTCCATCCGCGTAAATCCTGCCCATTGTACATCGTATAAAATCCACGATCGCTAATTTTAAAAGCATCCGTTAATTTCTCGCGCACTGCTGGATCACTGATTTGATTGAAGTTTTCTTGCACCCAATCTTTGGTCATTTGGCCTCTCAAATCAGGATTTGAAAGGTATATTGAGGCTAAACCATCAATCGAAATTTGACGTACATTCGGATCTTTCAATCCCAAATAAAGGGTGCGCATCGCCGATAACGAATTACATTTTGCTAATCCTTTAAAGATTTGTTCCCGCGTTTCTAGGTTAGACGTTAAATCCAACGCATTTCGATAATTTAATACCTGCTGATCAACATTTTTAAATAGCTTCGCATTAATTCGTGCATAGGCACGAATTGCCTCTTCGTTTTTCGTCTTTTTGGCTTCAGCATATAACCAAGGCTGGTTTTCAAGCTCTTGAACGAAAGGAATCCAGTTGGTTTTTTGAGAAGCTTGAAGCGCGAAAGAGGTGATTTTACTATTCAAGGTACCATCTTGCTTGGTAATGGCCGTCATCGCTTGTTGTAAAGCCTTCACTTCTGAGGCCAAAGTGGCATCAGATAATTTACCGGCAATGATATCAAAATCAGCCACATTCACCCAATAAGGCAAGGCATAGTAAGCTGCCGATCGAGTAGGTAAATTAGACTGCACTGAACGCCAAACAAGGGGTTTCACTTCTGACCATTGTCTGGCGGAACCATAAACAAGTAAAACCGTTTTCTGAGCTAAACTGGCGCTCTCATACGAAACTAAAGCCTTCTGGAAAAATTCATTGGCTTTTAGAGAGGTACAATAATCGGCTATCTCCAGGTTAGACTCAGATACTGTTCCTAACAAAGTCCAAGCCCCCGAAAGGTTACCCGTTTTTAACAAAGCCAAGGCCTTTTCCTGCGTATATCCAGCAGGTAAAGCTGCTAAAGCCCAAGAGGCTTTATAGGTTCCTAGCGCTATGACAAAAGCGCGCGCATGTACCGCATCCCAGGATTTACTAGCTAATTTAAGGGCATTTAGATCACGTGGAGCGCTCAAATAATTCTTCAAAATAAAGGCCATCACTTGAGGTCTTGAAGACTTATAACTAGCTAACCAAACAGGTGCATCCAAATGACTCAAGGTCATCATCTCGGCATTTTCGGTTAATCCAATCGCCAAGTAAGCCTGTAGCTCTGACTTGTTTTTAGAAATGGCTTTAATGAAAGATTCCGTTACCTGTGTAGGATCGTATGCCCCTTTCAGCGCATAGGCGGCCGATTTCAAACTGGCATAATCCCCTTTCTCTGCTAAAGCTCGAAGGCGATTTTGTTCTACTCGACTTGGATCCTGAGCCAAAACTGTAGAACTGATCAATAAAAATAGGAATAAATATCTCATCGAATTACAGAATATAAGGTGCGCGCATCGGTTGATCCATCAGGCGATTCGCCTCATCATCCCCTACGATTACTTGATTGATTGGGTCAAATTTCAAATTACGGTGAACACGCATCGCAATTAATCCTAGGTTAATTAGTGTGCATGAACGATGACCGTTTTCCTCATTTAAGGCAAACTTCTTGCGATTCTTCACCGAATCCACAAAGTCCGTTTGTTGCATGACAGGGTCAGGAAACTCCGCTAACTTCTTCGCTAAATCAGGAATATCTGATTGCATGTTGCGGTATAATTTTCCTTTAGGCCCTTCGATGTAGGCTACCTTTTCGTCCTTTGCCTCGCCATCTAACACGATTTGGCAGCCATCCGCATAAGTATAGGTAATGCGATTAAAGATCCCCACCGCATCTTTATCTTGTACCGGCGCGTCCACTTCGATATACACCGGTGACTCGTTGTCTTTTCCTAACATATATTGGATAGGGTCCAAATAATGTTGCCCCATATCCCCTAGTGCGCCTCCATCATAATCCCAGTAGCCACGGAAGGTTTGATGAGTACGGTGTATGTTGTAAGGTTTATAAGGTGCAGGGCCTAACCAGCGTTCATAATCTAATTCCAAAGGCACAGGTTGTGGAGTTAAATCCGTCTTTCCTACCCAATAAAATTTCCAATCAAAACCGGTATGCTTGCTTACCGTAAACTTCAGTGGCCAGCCCAATAATCCAGAATCAACCACCTTTTTCATCGGTTTTACGGTCGTATTCATTCCGTAAAAATTACCTTCGAAACGGAACCAAGTGTTTAATCGAAATATACGCCCATGTTGCTGAACAGCCTCTTTCAATCGTTTTCCCTCCCCGATTGTTCTGGTCATCGGCTTCTCGCACCAAATATCTTTACCCGCTCTAGCCGCATCAGCTGCCATAATTCCATGCCAATGGGGCGGCGTCGCCACATGAACTATATCTACTTCAGGAAGTTGAATCATCTCCCGGTAATCGTGGAAGGATTTAACCCCTTTTTCTACTTTATCTAAACCAAGCTGCAGGTTTTTCTTGTCCACATCACAAAGAGCAACAACGCGAGTTCCCGCATAAGGAATATGTCCGCGGCCCATTCCACCGGTACCGATAATCGCTTTAGTTAATTGATCAGAGGGTGCTAAAAAGCCTTTTCCTAAAACATGGCGTGGCACGATGCTGAACGCAGCCAAACCTAGAACGGATTGTCCTATAAATTTTCTTCTTGAAACTGACATGATTAAACAGGTTTTGGACTAAATATAGGAATTATTTAGGAATTCCTACGCTGATAATGTGCTGATTAACCTGCTTTTGTAAATTTTCATAAGAGGCCTGATCGCCCCAACTTTTGAATAGGGCCAAAGCAAATAATTTAGCCTGCAAGTGATAACCATCTTTCGTTAAGTGCAATTGATCCTTTAAGAAATATCCTTTTTTAACCCAATCCTTGCTCGAACCCAAGCCACCCATCGCCGCATTCAAATCATAGAAGGGAGCCTTCGTTTCAGCGAGAACGTGAATCACCTCTTGCTGGTGTTTAGGTATCCGATTTTGACTCCTAGTATCCGGCGGACTAGTCAACAGAAACACTGTTTGAGGAGAAATAGCCTGAATTTCCTGGATAAATACCTGCCAGGCTTTTTTATATGACTGACTTTCCCAATTTGCATTATAAGCCTCATTCGTTCCAAAGGAACAGATAATCAGATCCGGCTGGAGAATTTTTATTTGGTCCAGTACCAAGTTTGCCCTCGATTTCAAGTGGATAAACTGCGCTCCTGCGACACCTAAATCAATATATTCGATTCCCTTTTCCTCTCTCAACAACTCGATTCCATGCAAGGTAAATTGATCTCCAACCCCCACTTTTCGTAAAGAGAGAGTGAATTGATTTACGGGATAAGTTGATTCAAAGTCAAAAAAACGCAAGTTTCCCTGTTGCTGCACCTGGGTTACCTGAAAGAAAGGCCCTAAATCAGGCGTTAAAGCGCAAGAATCAGATTCAGTCCATACTCTAACCCTTCTAAACGAAAGCAAAGAATCTTTCGCTATCCATTGAATATTCGCTGAAGTATCCCGCGTAGAAACGGCGTAACCCGTTAAACTGATGTTGATTCCGGAAGCAGGTTTTAAAAC
>JBMSJH010000135.1:0-6045 GCA_049418705.1 Aquirufa sp. | reverse complement strand
GGGGATGAATCTAGACGGAAAATCATCGAACTATTAAAGGACGGAGAGCTTCCTGCTACGGCTATATTTGATCAATTTGACTACGCCGCCCCTACTATTTCCAGGCATTTATCTGTTTTGAAAGATGCAGGTTTAGTGAGCACGCGCAGAAATGGAGTCTTCATTTACTATGCATTAGAGAAGGATGCGCTTCGCCAATTAGACGAATGGCTCTCTCCTTTCCTACCCAAAGTGAAGGCAGCTCCGAAAGAAAAATCCACTCCGACTCCGAAAATACCGAAGGAAAATCCTTTTGATAAATTCCAGTCTGAATTTTAAAATAGTAGAATAATACAATTTTTTATGAAGCGATTTGTGTTCATTATTCGAGGTCCTGTGAGTGGAATTTCCAGCGAATCTAGCCTCGCATCCGAGGCTGAATTAGACCAAATTCGGACCTGGTTGAAAGGCTTAAAATCGACCTATGCAGACATGCTTTTTCAGAAATTTTCAGGAGAAAAAAAGGCCTTAAATCAGAGTGGAAATTTAGACCACCTTTTGATCTCACAAATTGACGGCGGAGAAATTTCTCAGATAGTTACTCTGATTTTACCAGGTTTAGATGTCGCAGAAGAAATTGCCAAAAGTTTTCCCTTCCCTAACGAATTTTATAGCCTCGAGTTGAGAGAAATGGCTTAAATGCCTACTAAACCCATAAAAAAAGGCCCATACATCACGTATGGGCCTTTTTTATTTATTCGCGATGAGAATCGCGTATTTTTCTTCTCCTTATAGATTGATCTCGCCTACCATATTCTCAGGCTTTACCCACGCATCAAACTCTTCGGCAGTTAAATAACCAAGAGAAATCGCCGTTTCCTTAAGCGTAGAGCCATTTTTGTGGGCAGTCTGAGCGATCTCTGCCGCTTTGTAGTATCCGATCTTCGTATTTAAGGCTGTAACTAACATTAACGAGTTATTTACGTGCTTCTTAATGTTGTCATGCAAAGGCTCGATACCTACCGCACACTTGTCATTAAATGCCACACACACATCACCGATTAAACGAGCAGAGTGTAAGAAGTTATAGATCATCACCGGCTTGAACACATTTAGCTCAAAATGGCCGTTTGAACCACCTATTCCGATCGCTACATCATTACCCATTACTTGCGCAGCTACCATCGTCATAGCCTCACATTGTGTTGGATTTACCTTTCCTGGCATGATAGAAGAGCCTGGCTCATTATCTGGAATATAGATCTCGCCAATACCTGAACGTGGGCCAGAAGAAAGCATCCGCACATCGTTTCCGATCTTCATTAAGCTAACTGCTACCGTTTTTAAGGCACCATGAGCCTCAACAATCGCATCGTGGGCAGCTAGTGCCTCGAACTTGTTTTCAGCCGTTACAAAAGGTAATCCAGTTAAAGCTGCAATATGCTTCGCTACGTTCTCAGAATAACCTTTAGGCGTATTAATACCCGTTCCTACGGCCGTTCCTCCTAGTGCTAGCTCAGATAAGTGCGCTAAGGAGTTATTGATGGCACGTAAACCGTGATCTAATTGCGAAACATAACCAGAGAATTCTTGACCTAAAGTCAACGGAGTCGCATCCATAAAGTGTGTACGACCGATTTTAACCACGTTTTTAAAGGCTTTTGCTTTGGCAGCCAATGTATCACGCAATTTTGTAATTCCAGGAATAGTTACCTCCACTAACGTTTGATATGCCGCAATGTGCATCGCTGTAGGGAACGTATCATTGGAGGATTGAGACTTGTTTACATCATCGTTTGGATGTACAAATTTCTGCTCATCTAGTAAATTACCCCCTTGCAAAACGTGTGCACGGTAGGCAATTACTTCATTGCAATTCATATTAGATTGAGTACCTGAACCAGTTTGCCAAACCACTAAAGGGAATTGATCTGCCCATTGGCCTTCTAAAATCTCATCACAAACCTGAGCAATTAAATTCTTCTTCGCTTCTTCTAATACTCCTGCCTCAAAATTCGTGATCGCCGCCGCCTTTTTTAGGTAAGCAAAGGCCCGAATGATCTCTTTGGGCATCTTATTAATATCCTGAGCAATCGGAAAATTCTCAATGGAACGTTGAGTCTGAGCTCCCCAATAAACGTGAGCAGGCACTTGCACCTTACCCATAGTATCTTTTTCAATTCTATACTCCATACGATGTTTTGTATTAAATTTGTCTTAGTCCACAAAAATACCACCAAAAACATTAAGATGCTTAAAATTTACGGAATTCCTGCCTGCAATACGATGAAAAAAACGTTTGACTATTTAAGCGAAAAAGGCATCTCCTATGAGTTCCACGATTACAAGAAAAAAGGCATTTCAGCAGATCAATTACGCTATTTCTTGGATCAATTAGGAGAGGAAACCGTATTAAACAAACAAGGAAGCACCTATCGACAACTAAGCGATACGGAAAAAGCTAATCTAGATGTATTCACCTACCTACAAGAAAAAACATCTGCCATTAAGCGACCTATTTTGGTGCAAAATGACAGATGTTTCGCTGGATTCAAACCAGAAGAATTAGATAATTGGCTAACTACTTAATTACCCTTTGTAAAACAGCCATTTAGCCATCTCTTTTACGGTTACTTTCTTACCATACATCAAAATTCCAATTCGATAAATACGGGCTGAAATCCAGCTGCATCCTAAAAAACCTACCACTAACAAGGACATTGAGGTAGCTAATTCCCACATTGGAACGCCATAAGGCAAGCGCACCATCATGTTAATAGGCGATGTAAATGGAATCATAGAGGCCCAAAATGCCATTGTACTGTCCGGATCTTGCAAGGTGAATTGAGCCATAATAAATGCCATAATAATAGGTAGCATGACAATAAAGGTAAATTGCTGGGCCTCTGCCGCACTTTCGACCGCACTTCCAATCGCTGCGAATAAGGAGCTATAAAGTAAATAGCCAAACAAGAAATAAAACAAAAAACCACCCACTACCAGAGGTATATTAGTGCTCTCAATCACTTTCGTCACCTCAGACATAGGAGAGGCATCGTCTATTTTCTTTTCTACCGCTGTATCCGCTTTTTTGATTTGCTCCACCTTATGCTTAACGGTACTCGCACCATAGAAAGTTGAGGCAACTTGTGACAGACCAAACGTCAACACTATCCATAATAAAAACTGTGTTAATCCGACCATTCCAACACCTAAAATCTTCCCTAGCATTAGCTGATATGGCTTGATAGAAGAAATAATCACCTCGATAATTCGACTACTTTTCTCCTCAATTACCCCATTCATTACCTGCGATCCGTACAATAATAAGGTGATGTAAAGTAACATTCCCATCACTCCGGCTAAAATCATCGCGCCACCAGAAGACGAACTAATCTCGTCACCCTTTTCTGAAACGGTGATAGTCTCACTTCCTACCTCTATTTGAGTCTTTTCATACACCTCAGACGCTATACCAGCATCCTTCATTAAAATGGCACGTACTTTTTTTTCAATTATCCGCTCAATTGAAGATTTCAACGGTAGACTCAAATTCTTTTCGGAATAGATCTTAATGTCTTCAGAATGTGTTAGTAAATCTTTTGGCAAATGTACAAAAGCAGTAAAACCGTCCTTTGAAAAAGAAGCTTTAACCTCCGAAATAGGCTTATTTACAAGCTTATATTCCACTTCTTTATCTACTAAGTCCGATGATTTAAATAAACTACTCTCATCCAAAATTTCGATTCGTTTCACCTCTTTATCTTGCATTGATAATAAAATAGGTGTTGCCCATATGGCCGTAATCAGTATCGGCCCCAGCAAAGAGGCTATCCAAAATGATTTCTTTTGAACTCGGGTCAAATACTCCCGCTGAATGACTAATAATATCTTGTTCATCGCTTATTTCGTTTCTTCTACTACTTGAATAAAAATGTCGTTAAAGGAAGGTATTACCTCTTTAAACTCCTGTAAATCCACCTGCTTAATCAGGGCTGCAATGGCCTTATTAGTGCCATCTGCTGAAGTTAATTTGATAATAGCCGACTGCCCAGCGTCATCCACCGAGACCACCTGAAAGGCAGCCGTGTCTGATAGAGCACCTGAAAATTTAATCGAATATTCATCCTTCTTGTATCGGTTGCGAACTTCCTCTTTCTCCCCTGTTAAAACAACCTGAGAATGATTAATAAGTGCGATGCTATCACATAATTCCTCGACCGATTCCATTCGGTGTGTGGAGAATAAAATGGTCGTTCCGCGCTCTTTTAGGCCAAGAATTTCCTCTTTCAGCATATTCGCATTGATAGGGTCAAAGCCAGAAAATGGCTCATCTAAAATCAACAATTTAGGCTCATGAACAACGGTGGCGATGAACTGGGTCTTTTGTTGCATTCCTTTGGAAAGATCATCTACCGGTTTATTCCACCAATCTTTAATATCCAAGCGAATAAACCAATCCTTTAATCGATTCTGTGCCTCAGTCCTAGAAAGACCCTTTAATTGCGCTAAATACATCAACTGTTCTCCTACCTTCATCTTCTTGTATAAACCGCGCTCCTCAGGCAAATAACCGATCTGCTCGACGTGTTTAGGCTGCAATAATTCACCATCAAAAATCACCTGACCTTCATCCGGTGCTGTTATTTGGTTGATAATTCGAATAAGCGATGTTTTACCGGCACCGTTCGGCCCTAATAGGCCAAAAATCTGCCCCTTCGGTATCTCTAAACTTACCCCAGCTAGCGCCGTGTGTTCAGCATATCGCTTTACCACGTTTTGAATAGATAGTATCATAAATTGAATTTAATGAAACGAATTTAAACAAAAATTGCGTTCAAATCCTGGTAAAAGGATGAACGCAACGTACAAATGATGAATGAATTTAGGCGATAATTTTAGAGACAAAATCCCATATCACCACGCCCATACTTACCGAAACATTCAGCGAATGTTTGGTCCCAAATTGAGGAATCTCCAAACTAAAATCCGCCTCCTGAATCCAGGCATCGTTTACGCCAAAAACCTCGTTTCCGAAAACGAAAGCATACTTTTGATCTTGAACAGGGTTGAATTTTTCTAGCGATACAGAACCTTGTACTTGTTCCACACAGACGATTTGATAACCTGCCTCACGCAATGCCTTGCGACTATCTGCCGCATCGGCAAAATAAAGCCAGTCTACTGATTCATCTGCCCCCAAAGCGGTCTTAGAAATCTCTCTGTGAGGTGGTTGCGCAGTAATTCCACACAAGTGTATGGCAGCGCATTTAAAGGCATCCCCTGTTCGAAAAGCGGAACCAATGTTATTCATACTCCTGATGTCATCTAAAACGATCACATAAGGAAACTTTTCCGTGGTTTTATACGTGGATACATCGAGCCTATTCAGCTCATCCATCGATAATTTCTTCGACATATTTAGGCAATCCAAGAGAAAGGATACGCTAACTCAGGCACCTTAACTCGATCTGCTAATTTTTCTAAACGGGCTGGCAAATTAGCTACGTAATCACGCGCCTTTTCTGCTGTTTCATTTAATCCCGTCATATTTTCAATATTCCAATCACTAATCAATCCACGCATAATCGTCACATAATCCTGTGTCGTATACACGCCTAAACGTTGAGCAGCGTCAGAGAAATGCTCGAATAAAGAACTTTTCGCTCCATTAATTTCGCGTAAGAAATGAGCCGGCATCACAATCTTTTTCTTCATCATGTCCGCAAAAGCGAGCATCATTTCGTTCGGATCTAAATTAAAAATCTCTGAAACGAAAGCGCGGTAGGCCTTGTGGTGACGAAGCTCATCTGCGGCAATCTGAGCACACATACGAGATAAAAGTGAATTACCATGTTGCTTCGCTAAAGAAGCGGTACGACGGTGGGAGATATTGGTAGCTAATTCTTGAAAGGAGGTATAAACAAAGTTACGGTAAGGGTCTGCGGAAGTTCCGATGTCAAAACCATCAGCGATCAGGTATTGTGTTGAAACTGCCACCGCTTTCATATCTACCTTTCCAGATAAATACAAATAAGTACCTAACAGGTTACCGTGGCGATTTTC
>JBMSJH010000134.1:0-6095 GCA_049418705.1 Aquirufa sp. | reverse complement strand
ACGAAAATCTCCTACCGGAACTTTGCCCTTAAGGGGATGATTGGGCAATTCTTTGGGACTAATGACGAAGGGTTTTGAGGTGAATACCACTTTCTCGGTATTCTTTAAAAGCTGTAAGCTCAATGCTGGAATGACGATTTTTTTTGCATCGAGGGCAAAATAGGTGGACTGAAAGAAACGGTATTCGGTGTATTTTTTATTCTTGTACACTACCTTCGAGACCTTCACTTCTTGTAATCCAAAACTTTCTTCCCAGCAGTTCTTCGGTCTAATTTTCTGAATCAATGCAGGAATTTGGATATCATTTCGGTCAAAACTGTAGCGTGTCACATTATCGTCCGGAATAAACAAAGAGAACTTTAAGGTGAATCCTTGGCCCACATAGGGTTGAATCTGCGTGGAGGTGACGGCTAGAAAGAGGGAGTTTTGACCTTTGAAGAGGTCCTCGATTTGGGCTTTTGTTTCCTCCACGACCTCTTCTTTTTGCTCTGAAGGACTGACTTGTAAGGCAAATCCTTCCGTTTTCAAGGATTGCTGATTCACGACTACCTCTGCAGGAGGAATGAGCAAGGATCCCGGGTTAGAAGCTTGGTAATACTGGGAATAGGTGAAGAAGTAAACGGGCTCCCCGTTTTGAATTTCGGTGGCTTTCGAACGCGAAACACCTAATTTACGCAAGCCGGGCAATTCCGGAAACTTGTAAACAGGTGCCTCGATGGTGGCATTCGTGGATTTGATTACAAAAGAGAGTGAAAAATTTTCTTCGAGCGTAAATGACTTCTCCCCCACAAGCAAGGAAGCTTGCCCATGCGCCTGTTGCAAAGCAAGTATCATCCCCAAGAAGAAAAAGAAAATCCGTCTCATTTCTGCAATTTAAGAAATTCGGGAGTCATTGCCTTATGAATTAGAAAATTCGAAGGCGAAAGGAAAGACCTAGAGCAAAATAATAATCCTCAGGACGGGTGAAACTTTGGCCAGCTGATACATCTACTTTCACATCCTCATTCACATAATACGCGAAACCGGCATCATAGGAATGATCCGCATCAGGGGATTCTGGAAATCTACCAAAAACCTCCACATAGGCATAGCCTTTCTTTCCGATTAACATATTAGGCGCCACGCGATAAATGCCCTCAAAAGACCCATTTGAATGAAATTCTGTACCTAGATTATAGCCAATCCCAAAGCGATCACTTAGGTCATTTTGAAAGGTAAACACCGCATCTCCCACCGAATGCCCTCGCAAGTTTTTTTCGGAAAAATCCCGGTTTTGGTGATCCCAATTGTAGTGTACGATGACAGATGTTCTGGGGCGCCATTTCGAAGGCTCGAACAAGGCCAATTTGAATCCTACCGCTTGTGTTTGAAATCGAGTCACCTGATCCTTCTCTTTAGAAAGCACGGAAACATAGCGCAGTTCTAAGCGCTTCGTAAGACCAATTTTTAGTAAAGAGGTAGGAAATAAAGTTTCTGCTGGCGACTGGTTAAAGCCCATTTCTGCTTGAAAATACCCCTTTTTTACGATGAAGGGACATTCCGTTTGATCTGGACGATCCGTCTCAATGCGACCTATAGACTGCGCATACAGCCCTATGGGGAAACAGAAAAGGAGAATGATTCGCAACAGCATGTGCGAATTTAGTATTTTTTAGCCTAGCCTAAAAATTTATTTAGAAGAACCTTTAATGGTAAATCCAAGTGCCCCGTAGAATTCGGCAAAGAAAATAGCTTGTTCTGCATGATCAACCGAGCGACCTGTCGTGTGAATATCGATTAATTTCGTTGCTCCTGTTTTCACCGTGGTCTCGAAAAACAACAATTTAGAAAGATTGAATTTTAATCCCGTCTTCAAGGAAGCACCACCGCCGGCAAGGTTCCAAAAATTGTTTTGACCTACACCGAACACATGCACATCTGAACGCGGCACCAAAGCACCTATGCCTACCCCTTGCATCCAATCGATCGCAAATCGACCTTTCGGACTTTGGAACAATGAATTATAATGTTCTAGCTCAACTGAGGCATAATTATAGCCATCAGTATGTTCTAAGTGAACAAATTTAACGGGATCTAAAACGAGTGGCGTTTGATTGAACGTCCCAACATAGTCCTTATCAACATTAATTGCTGGGATAGAGGCCTGGGCGTCGATTTTACCATTAACTTTCACCGTTTGACCATCATTCACCACATATTTCATGTGATCCCATCCAATGCTAATGGATAAATTGTCTTTTATAAAATAGCCTGCATGGAAATTAAACTGAGGTATACTCAAAAGACCCGGATCCACATAGGTTTTAAACTCACTTAAAGGTGTAGGCGCATCCGAAGCCTTCGCATCTAGCAGAGTGAAATCATAGCCTGGGCCCACGAAGCGAATATCCGAATTCGCATAGCTAGAGCGATTATAGCCCCAAGTCAGATAATAAGAGCCCTTTTTATTCGTTTGTTGAGAAAACGATGCAACACTGATTAAGCTTAAAAGGAATAAAAATAGGACTTTTTTCATTTTTTGGTTCTAAAATTCAAGCTACAAAGTTCAGCATTTTTTGGCTGTTTTATATACCAAAAACTTGATTTTCATCAGAAAATGGGAGAGTGATAACTATTATTCCCTCATATTGCCGTAAATTGCATCCCGAATTCATTACCATTACCTTATGAGAAAACCATCTGCGAAATTTGAATACAAAACCTTCTCGTTAGGCGAAAAACTAACAGAAGAGCAGAAAGAATACTTCAAGAAGTATGGAGTAATTCAATTCAAGAAATTTATCGAACCTGAAACAGCGGACCTTTTCATTTCGGAATTAGCGAAAATAGAGAAGCAATGGCTGGCTGAGGGCATCGACAAGGTAAAAGGTATCCCACTTAAATTTGGAAAAAATATAGCAGGAGAACCGATGATTCAACGCATGTGCTTTACTAATCAGTACAGCCCTGTGTTAGCCGAATTACTGAAAGACCCTCGCTTGCAATTATTAATCGAACTATTAGCGCCTTACGAAGGTCGCATCAGTGAGGACGAAAAAGATGGTCTGGTATTCAACCATTACATCAATCAAGAGAATTCTAAATTCAGCCAAATGGGCTGGCATACAGATAGCCCCCGCGATTTATTCCTAGGACAAAAAATCCTTCCCATGTTAAATGTGGGTATTCACTTAGACAATTGCCCTTCTTCGAATGGTGGCTTACGGGTTTTACCTGGCACTCATACGCAAGGGGTATTGAAATTATTATTTGGTAAAAAGCAATTTATCGATCACAAGCCAGATCCTCGTGAAGCGGCTTTTGAGATTGAAAAAGGTGATTTAACTATTCATGATGGCCGCTTATGGCATCGGGTAGAGGTTTCTCCAAATGTGGGTGAAAAATCCCGCCGTCGCGTAATGTATGTTCCGATTATCACTGGAAAGTACAAACCGAAAACAGACCAATCGAAGACTCCATTCTATCACCGCTTCGCGAAGGTGGTAACAAAATAAACAGAGCGGCCCTGCGGGCCGCTCTTTTAGCTTTTAGACTCTAAATAAGACTGGAGTATAATCGTCGCAGAAACCCGATCGACTGTCCCCTTTTCCCTTCGATCCTTCTTCGACATGCCACCCGCGATCATCGCCTGCATGGCCAGTTTCGACGTGAATCGTTCGTCGTGTTCTTCCAGCGGTATCTCCGGAAATTTCTTTCGAAAGCTTTTGATGAAAATGCGGACACCTGCGGTAGAATCGGTATCGGTGTTATCAAGATTTTTAGGCATCCCGATCACCACCTGATCAACCACCTCTTTCGCAAAATAGGCTTGGAGATAGGCTAATAAGGTGTGCGTGGGTACCGTTTCCAGACCATTCGCGATAATCTGCAAAGGATCCGTGACCGCTAAACCCGTGCGCTTTAATCCAAAATCAATCGCTAGTATACGACCCATCTTAGGCTTTTAAATACCCTTTGTCGCGCAGAATCTTATCCAGTAATTTCTTGTCGTTATCGTTATTGAAAACGCTGAAAGGCAAATGCAAGAATTGGTATTTACCCATTTCTAATACATAGGCATCTTTATCCTTGTAAGCCCCTAAAATCATATCCCACTTGATCATTCCACCTTCTTTGTCTGAAAGTTTCATGAAGATTTGGCGGCTATCGATTTCGTAGCGGTACTTATCAAATAGTTGCTTGTATTGCGCTAATTGTGTGATTCCTGTGAATTGAATTAACCAGAAAAGAATATATCCGATCACACCTACGGCGATAAAAATATAAATCCAATAGTTTTTATAGGTTCCTGTTAGGTTCAAACCCACATTCCCTAGCACTAAGGCTAATGGAATGAACGCAAATTTCCATTGGTTCGAGAAAAGTTGACGCATGCACAAACCCACAAACTTATTTTTTTCCAAGGCAAATTTCTTTGTCTTAATGGCTAGAGGATTCGAAGGTGCTTGCATTTGGCGCTGTTGAGCACCGTACATTTTAGACATAATTGAATGATTTTAAACGCTAATTAAGGCGTAAAGGTACGAAAATTGGATAATTTTGGTAATTTTAAAGCGTACAATTTGAATTAAAGCATTCGCTATGTCCGCTAAACAAGTACTTGATGGTCCTGCCCTTCTACAAAAGATCCGTAGAATTGCTTTCCAAATCTATGAGAATAACTTCGAGGAGTCGGAAATTGTTATAGCGGGAATCGTGGGCGAGGGTTTTACGTTTGCGGAAATGCTCTGCGAGGAGATCAAAGGCATTTCGAAGATCAAAGCAATCCCCGTTAAAATTGATTTGAATAAGGAGCAACCTTACGAGCGTCCGGTAAAGTTCGAAGGTGGTACGGATGCGTTGGAAAACAAGGTTATCATTGTGGTTGACGACGTATTGAATACAGGACGTACTTTCTCGTACAGCCTGGCGCCTTTCTTAAGCATGCACGTGAAACGTATTCAGGTGGCGGTAATTGTGGATCGGAATTATAAGCGTTTCCCGATTTCGGCGGACTATAAAGGATACGAACTTTCGACCACGCTTTCTGAGCATGTGCAGGTCATCTTGAGCGATACAGCAAAAAGAGGGGTTTATTTAGCTTAGTTTTTCTGCCAAATTTCCCAAGCCTTATCGGCCTGGCCATGCAACATCTCTAATCCAGTGTAGATTCCACCTACCCCATTTTCCAATCCGGCCTTTAAAAAAGCGGTCTCCAATGGATTGTAGACGATATCGTATAAATAATGTTGCTTGTTTAGTAATTCATATGGGATGGGCGGCTTGTCATCCACCTTTGGAAACATTCCCAGCGGTGTAGTATTCACAATTAAACCGATTTCTTCCATCAGTGAAGGCATATCTTCGTAAGTTACCGTTTCATCCGATGCTTGACGGGAAACCTTGATCACCTCGAATCCCATATCTTCCAAGGCCACGATAATCGCTTTTGCAGCGCCACCTTGTCCTAAAACGCAGGCCTTTAATGATCCGAAGTTTTTGAATTTATCCCAAAACTCCACCGTCGTCCGGAATCCCCAATAATCGGTATTATAACCCCTGGTATAACCATCTGGAGCGATTTTAATGGTATTCACCGCACCAATCGTAGCGGCAGCTAAATCGATTTCATCTAAAAGAGGCATTACGGCCTGCTTGTAGGGAATGGTCACGTTCAAACCCTTCAGATTCGGATTTGCCGCTAGAATGCTTTTGAATTCTTCGATACTTGGAATCGGGAATTGCTCGTAGGCATGTGATGGCGAAAGACCTAGCTTCTCGAACTTCTCGGTGAAATAGGCTTTGGAAAACGAATGCCCTAGCGGATATCCAATTAGACCGTACAAGTGAGAGATGGCCATCTTATTTGCGTTTTGTGATCAATCCCCAAACAATAGGTAAAACAGACACACCCACGATACCTAGGACCACTTTTTCGAAATTAGCTTTCACAAATTCATTGTCTCCTAAGAAATATCCTGCAGCAGAAATACTGCTCACCCACAGGGTCGCCCCTAAAAAGCCGTACAATAAATAGACCGGATACGACATGCGTCCAGCACCCGCTACGAAAGGGGCTACGGTACGAACAATCGGAATAAAGCGGGCAAGGATAA
>JBMSJH010000133.1:0-6104 GCA_049418705.1 Aquirufa sp. | reverse complement strand
GATAATGAGGTGGTAGGAAAAGAGGCGAAGAAATTATTTGATGATGCGCAGGCTCTATTGAAGGAAATTATTGCCAATAAATCGCTTCAGGCCAAAGCTGCTCTTGGTTTCTTCCCAGCAAATTCGCTAGGTGATGATATCATTTTGCACGATTATGTGGAGAAGGCTTTAGAGGTGGCTTGTGAAAAACACGGGTCACACCAGCAGGTATCTTATGAGATTCAGACGAAAGATGAATCATCCGATAAGAGTCAGTGGTTACACCATTTGCGTCAGCAAGGTCAAAAAGCGAGCACGCTTCCGAACCGTTGTTTGAGCGATTTCGTTGCACCGTTGAATTCAGGAGAAACCGATTATATCGGTGCTTTTGCGGTGACGACAGGAATAGGAATTGAAGCGCTTTTAGATAAATACGAGAAGGAGCATGATGACTATAACTCCATCATGGTGAAGGCATTAGCCGATCGTTTAGCCGAGGCTTTTGCGGAATTATTGCATGAGCGAGTGCGTAGAGAGTTCTGGGGCTATGCTTCAGAAGAGACGTTGAGTAACGAAGATTTGATTGCGGAGAAATACCAAGGTATTCGTCCTGCACCGGGTTATCCGGCATGTCCAGATCACACGGAGAAGAAGCGCTTGTTTGAACTATTGGATGCGGAGAAGCAAGTCGGTATTCAATTGACGGAGAGTTATGCGATGTATCCAGCTTCTGCGGTGTCAGGTTTCTACTTCTCACATCCGGAGAGTACGTATTTTGGCTTAGGTAAGATTGCCAAAGACCAAGTGACAGATTATGCGAAACGTAAAGGCATGTCCTTAGACGACGTAGAAAGATGGTTAAGCCCAGTTTTGAATTATGACTAAGATTACAAAATACTTTGAGGAAGCGGCAGGAAAAACACTTTTCTCGATTGAGATTATTCCACCGATGAAAGGTCAGCATTTGGGCGAATTAATGTCGCACATTGAGCCTTTAATGGAGTTCAAGCCACCGTTTATTGAGGTGACTTATCACCGCGAAGAATACGTGGAAAAGGTTGTCGATGGTGTTTCTAAGCGCATTCCGATTCGAAAGCGTCCTGGTACCTTAGGTATTTGCGCATCTATCATGCAGCGATTTCAAATCGAAGCAGTTCCTCACGTAATTTGTGGTGGATTCACGAAAGAGGAGACGGAAGATTTCTTAATTGATTTACATTATTTAGGCATAGAAAATGCGCTTTTATTGCGTGGTGACCAAGAAAAGGGCGAAGCACAATTTGTGCCTAAACCTGGTGGTCACGCCTATGCGAATGAATTAGTAGAGCAGGTGGCTGCCATGAATAAAGGCATTTTATTGCACGAAGAAACGGAATCTTTGCCTACGAATTTCTGCATCGGTGTAGCCGGTTATCCGGAGAAGCACATTGATGCGGTTTCTTTTGATCAAGACCTGAAGTATTTGAAGCAAAAGGTAGAGGCAGGAGCCGATTACATTGTGACCCAAATGTTCTTCGATAATTCGAAGTATTTTGATTTCGTCAAAAAATGTCGTGAAATAGGTATTCATGTGCCTATCATTCCAGGCTTAAAACCCCTAGCAACGGAACGACAATTAGACATTTTGCCAGAAATCTTCCATTTAGAAATTCCATCTGAATTTGTGAGCGAGGCACGTAAATGTGCCAATAATGCAGCCATTAAGCAATTAGGAATCGAATGGGCAGTTCAACAAGGAAAGGAATTGATTCAAGCCGGAGTTCCCGCGCTTCATTTCTATACGATGAGCAAGTCCGATAGTGTTCGCGCTATCGCTGAAAAACTATTCTAATGAAAGTCTTAGTCTATGGTGCGAGTACGAATCCTAGTCGATATGCTTATATCGCGACGGAATTGCTTTTGCAGCACGGACATGAGGTTTCTTTAGTGGGAATTAAGAAAGGGGAGGTACTTGGACTGACCATTCAGCAAGATCAACCCGTTTTAAAAGATATCGATACGGTTACTTTATATGTAGGGCCTGCGAATCAGGAAGGTCTTTTCGATTACCTAAAGGTATTAGGTCCAAGACGCGTTATATTCAATCCCGGAACGGAGAATCCAGAACTCGAAAGAGCATTAGAAAAAGCGGGAATACAAACTGAAGAGGCCTGCACGCTTGTTTTATTGCATACAGGCCAGTTTTAAGATCTATTGAGCTACTAAGGTAAACTCAAATTCCTCCATAATTAAGTTCGCTAGCAATTTCTTGCAAGCATTGGTTACCACCTCATTTGCCTCAGCTTCTGATGCCGCTTCCACCGTTAATGTAATGTGCTTGCCAATACGAACGCCATCTACTTGGTTAATACCTAAGTTTTGTAAGCCAATAAGTACCGCTTTTCCCTGAGGGTCAAGGATTTCTTTTTGAGGCATTACGTTGATTTCAGCTAAGAATTTCATTATTTTTTTGGATTTAAAAGGAAAATAAGGCCGGAAATAAGGATGTATGCGATCACTAAAACCGGAATTGCTGCAAATTTAAGCATAACAAGGGCAGCAATGCAAAAAATAAGGAAAATGAATTTCACTTGATTACTTTTCCAATCCCAGGTCTTGAACTTAAAGGCTAAAAGTGGCAATTCGCACACTAATAAATAGCTCATCAACACAGCATAAATCAATAGGCCTTGGAAATGTAAAATATAAGGACTGAATTCTGGTTGAAAACGTAGAATCAGGGGTAAAGAAGCAATTAATAGGCCGTTTGCTGGGGTAGGTACACCGATGAACTGATCGCTTTGGCGGGTATCAATATTGAATTTTGCCAATCGATATGCCGACATTAATGCTAAGGCAAAGACCATAAATGGCTTATAAAAGCCGAATATTCCTACGGTGCATTGGGATCCGCAACTTTGTTCTACTAGTGAAAACAAAATAAAGGCAGGTAAAACCCCAAAAGAGACCATGTCAGCCAAAGAATCTAATTCTTTACCTAGATCAGAATAAGCTTGTAAAGCACGGGCTAAAAAACCGTCGAAGAAATCACACACCAAGGAAATAAAAATACAATAAGAGGCGCTCACTAAATCGCCTTGCATAACGAACCAAAGTCCGATACATCCAGCCAGTAAATTGCCTAGCGTCAATAGGTTAGGAATTTCTTTTTTCATGCTTTTACGTAAGGATTAGACACTTTTTCATCACCTATCGTGGTGCTTCCGCCATGTCCTGGGTACACAATTGTTGAATCGGGTAACGCATATAATTGTGTTTGAATACTCTTGACTAAATCAGCCTGGTTACAAAGCGGGAAGTCTGTTCTTCCTACACTGCGTCTAAATAAGACATCGCCATCAAATAATAGGCCTTCTTTTTCGAAATACAAAGCCACGTGGCCAGGAGCGTGTCCAGGAACAAACAAGATCTTGATTTCCATTTTACCTATTTGCAAAATCTGGTTATCCTCATACCATACATCTACCTCAGAGGCTTGGTAATGGGGGAAGCCATAGACTTGAGCTCGATTTGCGGCATCTTTTAAAAGAGGCTCATCTTTTGGGTGCAAATAAAACGGAATCTTATATTCTTGTCTGAAATATTCCACGCCTAACACATGATCGATGTGCGCGTGGGTATTTAAGATGTGAGTCAAGGTGATATTTTTCTCCTCCAGGAAGTTTTTTAACGTTTGGCGTTCTTCATAGGTGTAACAACCTGGATCCACAATAATCCCGGTGCCATTTTCATCCCAAATGATATAGGTATTTTCTTGAAATGGATTTAGCGTGAAGGCTTGGTGAAAGATCATATTATTTACCTAAAAGGAAGATACAAGGTTTTTTATGCAAATCGGGTTGTGATTTCGCCCAGTCACTTGCTTTTTTTGTTTGGACAAAACCGGAGGGCGCAGTTATGTCGCAAGCAATGCAAATTAAGGAATCTGGCGCACATTGTGCAATCAGATCTTCTAATAAAGCATTGTTCCGATAAGGCGTTTCAATGAAAATTTGCGTTTGCCCCCACTTAGCTACATCGCGGTCTAGTTGTTCAATTTTACGAATGCGTGCAGCTTTATCGATGGGGAGATAGCCGATGAAGGCGAAGCTTTGGCCTGAAAAACCAGATCCCATTAAGCCTAATAAGATAGATGAGGGGCCTACTAAAGGTAAAACTTCGATTCCTTGTTGTTGTGCGATGGATACTGCCAAAGCACCCGGATCTGCCACCCCAGGGCAACCAGCTTCGGATATAACGCCGATATAATCGACTGCCGCATGCTTTTTGTAGAACTCGGTGACTGTTTTAGGCAGGGTGTCTTTGTCTAGTATTTCGAAAATCAAATCCTCAATCTGAATGCCTAGTTTCAATTCACTAATGAACCTACTTGCCGTCAGGACATTTTAGACTAAAAAATGATTTTTCTGCTTTAATGCCGTTAAAATTTGGGGGATTAACAACTCGGTTGAGGTATTTTCGTCAATCTGTCAGTGGATCAGAACTATTTTCATAAATACGATTGAAGCGCCTGTAAAAATAGCTCAGGTTGATCTGCTTGCACCCAATGACCTGCACCTGGAATTTCTACTACCTCAAAATTAGGGAATATTTCCGCAATGTAGCGTTCATCCTCCGGTTGAATGTAGTGTGAATCAGCACCTTTAATGAATAAGGTTTCCGTCTCTGATGCATTCTTGACCCATAATTCATGACCGACCACATCGATATTCTTTGTGATTACCTTCAGGTTAATTCTCCAGGCAAATTGTTGTTCTGAATTGCGGTAGAGGTTCTTTAATAAGAATTGGCGAACACCTTCTTTTTCCTCAAAGCGTTTCATGTGTTCATTCGCGGCTTGACGACTTTCTAATGTAGTCAGATCAATACTGTTTAAGCCCTCTAAAATATGCGTGTGGTGTACGGGATAGAATTTGGGCGCAATATCAACGACCACGATACGGCTAGCAATACCTGGATGCGTTAAATCAAATTGCATCACCACTTTTCCACCCATGCTATGACCGATGAGGATTGGATTTTCTAAGTTATGGTCTTGAATAAATTCCAAAAGATCCTCTGCCATCACTTGGTAATTAAAGGCATCATCCCAAGGCGACTGACCGTGGTTTCTTTGGTCCACTAAAAATACGCGGTGGTTTTCTGATATGGCTTTTCCAAAACCAAGCCAGTTATCAGAGGTCCCGAAAATTCCGTGTAGAATAATAACCGGCGTGCCCGATTCTCCAAGTGCGCGATAGAATAATTTCATTAGGCTAAGTAAATGGCTTTTTCTTTTTTTTCTGTTAACTCGCCGATAGGACTTAATTCATAACCGTTCTCCAATGCAAATGCTTCGAATTCAGCTGTATGTTCTGCTTCCACAGCGATTAATAAACCACCAGAAGTTTGTGGATCTGCTCCGATGTAGCGTTGACGCTCCGAAATATCCTCGCTCAAACGATCGCCATAGCTGGCTAAATTGCGCGCGGTTCCACCTGGGAAACACTTTTGGTCTAAATAATGATCAATATTAGGAAGCAAAGGGAGGTTGTCGAAAGCAATCTTCGCGCTTAATCCTGATCCATCCGCCATTTCGACTAAATGTCCGAATAATCCAAAACCTGTCACATCCGTTAAAGACTTCACATAGGATAAAGGACCTATTTTCTCACCGAATGAATTTAAGGTACTCATCTGCTTCACCGCACGGGCTAAATCGGCAGGGTTGACGATGCCGCGTTTTTGGCCTGTAGATAAAATACCTACGCCCAGCGGCTTCGTTAAATATAAAATACAGTTTTTCGTCGCCGTATCATTCTGTTTTAAATGCTCTTTACGCACTTTTCCGGTCACAGCTAAACCAAAAATAGGCTCAGGGGAATCAATCGAATGACCACCCGCTAATGGAATTCCAGCTTCAGCGCAAGCAGCACGTCCACCTTCTAATACCTGCGTCGCAACTTCTGGGGCTAATTTATCAATCGGCCAGCCTAAAATAGCAATCGCCATTAACGGACTTCCGCCCATCGCATAGATATCGGAAATAGCATTCGTTGCTGCAATTTTACCAAAATCAAAGGGGTCATCTACAATAGGCATAAAGAAGTCCGTCGTCGAAATAACAGCCTCCCCATTTTGCCAAT
>JBMSJH010000132.1:0-6165 GCA_049418705.1 Aquirufa sp. | reverse complement strand
AGCTTCTGCGATGCCCAGTGTACGTTCGCGAACAGCTTTGATAGAAACCTTCATCGCATCGATCCAGTTCAAGGAATCGAAAATACGGAAAACATCTACTCCAGCCTCAGATGATTTTTCCACGAATTTCTCGATCAAATTATCTGGATATGCAGAATATCCTACGGCATTCGACCCGCGGAATAACATCTGCAATAACATATTCGGCATTGCCTCGCGGAACTCTTGCAAACGCTTCCAAGGAGATTCTTGCAAGAATCGCATCGCCACATCGAAGGTCGCTCCTCCCCAAACCTCCATCGAGAATAATTGAGGGAAAGATTTCGCAAATCCGTCAGCCACAGCTAACATATCTTGTGTACGCACACGCGTCGCTAAAAGCGATTGGTGTCCATCACGGAAAGTCGTATCGGTGAAATAGATTTGCTTCGCATCACGAATGTGTTTCGCAAATTTCTCCGGCCCCATCTCAGTCAATAACTGCTTATTGCCTTTTGGATATTCTTTCAAAGGATCCACGTAGGGGATAATCGGCGTGCGGAAAGGAGCCGTTGGCTTCACTTTGACATCCGGATTACCATTTACAATCACTTCACCTAGGTAACGAATCGCCTTCGTTGAGCGGTCACGAGTAGGCTTGAAGTTGAATAATTCTGGGTGATTCGCAATGAACGGTACCGTGCAAAGTCCCTCCTGGAACACCGGGTGCGTGATTACATTGCGTAAGAACGGAATATTCGTTTTTACACCACGAATACGGAATTCGGTTAATGCGCGATTTAAACGCTCGGACGCACCGCGAAGCGTGCGGCCTTTAGCCGATACTTTCACGAGCATCGAATCGAAGTAAGGGGAAATTTTTACCCCTGGATACGAAGAGCCTTCATCTAGACGAATACCGAAACCAGCCGCATTTCTGTAGGCAATAATGGTACCAAAATCCGGTTTGAATCCATTCGCTGGATCCTCCGTCGTGATACGACATTGGATAGCGAAGCCCTTCAATGGGATATCAGCTTGGTTTTGGATGAAAATACCTGGATCCGATAATTTATAATTTTGAGCGATGAGGATTTGAGTACGAACGATGTCGATACCCGTCACCTCTTCTGTAATCGTATGTTCTACCTGGATACGTGGGTTCACCTCGATAAAGAAGATATTTTCCTCTTTATCCACTAGAAATTCTACGGTACCCGCGTTATAATAATTTACTGCTTTACCGATGGAAAGCGCGTAAGCGTATAATTTTTGCTTTGTTTCTTCTTTTAGACCAAAAGAAGGAGCAATCTCTACCACTTTTTGGAAACGTCTTTGTACCGAGCAATCGCGTTCGTACAAATGCACTAAATTTCCGTGTTGGTCTCCTAATAATTGAACTTCGATGTGCTTCGGATCATCGATGAATTTCTCGATAAATAAGGTCTCATCTCCGAACGCATTTTTCGCCTCATTCTTCGCTTCTTGATAGGCCTTTTCTAATTCCTCTTCAGTTCTCACGACACGCATTCCACGTCCACCTCCACCGGCAGCCGCTTTCACCATCACAGGGAATTTGATTCGTTTTGCTTCTGTTAAGGCCAAAGAATAATCCGATAAATCTCCCTTCGAATCTTCAATCATTGGCACATTGGCCTTCAAGGCTGCGACCTTCGCGGCTACTTTGTCACCTAAAGCATTCATGGCTTCTGGGGATGGGCCTACGAAAACGATCCCCTCTTCACGGCAACGAGTCGCCAAAACCACATTCTCTGATAAGAAACCATATCCTGGATGAATCGCATCGATTTTCTTCGATTTACACAAAGAAATCAAGCCTTCGATATCCAAATAGGGCTTTAGAGGCTCGTCGTCTTTACCGATTTGGTAGGCTTCATCAGCTTTGTAACGGTGAAGAGAATAGCGATCCTCAAAAGTGTAGACCGCTACGGTGCGAATGCCTAATTCGGATGCAGCGCGCATAATTCGAATAGCAATCTCGCCTCGGTTAGCGATCAATAAACTAGATATTTTCTTAACGTATGATTTTGGCATAATCAGTAAAGTAGGAGATTCTAACAAAAATGCTAAATATATTGTGAAATTTGCATCGAATACTGCATTTTATTTGGTAAAACTTAAAAAAATACCATATTTATTGGGTTCGTTACCAAGAAAAATAAATCTACCGCCTTCGAACGTTTTTTCTTAACTTGCAGGTCGAACAAAAATTCCCCTTTTATGAAACCCATTATCGGCATTACATTAGGTGATTACAATGGAATCGGTCCGGAAGTAATCTTGAAATCCTTAGCAAGTCCAAGGATCCTAAAGTGGTGTACGCCTGTGATTTACGGCTCATCAAAGGTGCTGGATTTTTACCGAGCAAAATTCGAATTAAAAGAATGGAATATCCAATCCATTCAAGATGCCTCTGAAGCGAAGTCTGGTGAAAGTTATGTCATCAACTGTTGGGACGATGCCGCGATGGTTATCGAACCAGGAAAAGAAACGAAAGAAGCTGGAAAAGCGGCTTTTGATTGCCTAGAACGCGCTTCGAATGACTTAGACCGCGGATTAATTGCAGCCGTAGTCACAGCTCCGATTAACAAACACAACATTCAATCAGAGGCATTCAAATTCCCAGGACATACCGAATATTTTACTGAGCGATTCGAGGCTAAATCCTCCTTAATGATGCTCGTTTCTGACAACTTGCGCATGGGTGTTGCCACTGGCCACATCCCCTTATTAGAGGTCTCTGCAGCGCTTAGTGCTGATTTATTGCGTGCTAAGATTCAACTTTTCTTATCCAGTTTGAAAGAAGATTTCTCACTGGACAAACCACGTTTAGCGGTGTTGGGATTAAATCCACATGCTGGAGATTCTGGACTTTTAGGACAAGAAGAATTAGAAATTATTCAACCGGTGGTAGATGAATTTAGAGCGAAAGGCCACCTGGTTTTTGGACCCTATCCGGCGGATGGTTTCTTCGGGAAAGCGCAATTCAAAGAGTTTGATGGTGTTTTAGGCATGTACCACGATCAAGGATTGATTCCTTTCAAATACATCGCTTTTGATTCTGGAGTCAACTTCACTGCAGGTCTACCAGTCATTCGCACCTCTCCAGATCATGGAACGGCTTATGACATTGCCGGCACGAATGTAGCTGACCCGGGCTCCTTTTTACAAGCCATCTTCCTAGCATTAGATCTTATTAAAAATCGAATGGATGCGTAATATGCGAGTTTTGATCGTCGACGAGGTTCATCCTTCGATGGCTGAAGGACTGACGAAATTAGGCTTCGAGGTAGAAACGCGTACGAATTTAACTCTTGCCGATTTCGCTTCTATTCTACCCTCTTTCCACGGTTTAGTCGTTCGCAGTAAATTCAAAATTACAGCTGATCTTTTCGAAAACACGTCCTTATCCTTCATCGCACGCGCTGGAGCTGGACTTGATTTACTGGACGTAGACGCTTGTTTAGCGAAGGGAATCGCTGTTTTTTCAGCCAATGAAGGAAATTCAGACGCCGTAGCTGAGCATGTTATCGGACAAATTCTTTCGCTAGCCCACAAATTACATACCTCAGACACCGAAGTACGCCATGGCTTATGGGAAAGAGAAGGTAATAGAGGGTTTGAGATTAAAGGTAAAACCATTGGTATCATCGGATACGGAAATATGGGAAAAGCGGTGGCCTCACGTCTTGCTGCTTTTGGTTTGAAAATTTTGGCCTACGATAAATATGCACCATCTACTGATTATCCAGCAACTATGGAGCAAATTTTTGAAGCAGCGGACATATTGAGCCTGCATATTCCTTTGACATCAGAGACAAAAGGACTTGTTTCAAGGGAGTTTTTAGCGTCTTTCAAAAAGCCCATTTTGTTCATCAATAGTTCCAGAGGGCCTATTGCACCGCTAGAACCACTACTAGAAGGTTTACGAAATGGTCAGATAAAAGGACTTGCCTTAGACGTTTTGCCGAACGAAAAGTTATCCTCCTGGTCACCTGTTGAAAAAGAGCTATTCGCTGAAATCGCAGCCTATCCAGCTACCATTTTCAGCCCACACGTAGCCGGCTGGACGACAGAGAGTTATATTAAAATCAACGAGGTTTTACTCGAAAAAATAAAGTCCCAATTTCGCTTATGAATTACCCCGTAAATCTTGCTGAAAAACTGGGATTTAACCAGATCAAAGAGGAAATTAAGCAGATTTGCTTAAGTCCGATGGGGCAAGAATTTGCCGATAAAATGCGTTTCTCAGACCGATTCCCATTGGTCAAACAATGGGTGGAACAAGTCGATGAAATGGGCCGCATTTTAGGGGAACATGGCGGCGAATTTCCCCAGACAGATTACTTAGATCTTCGTGCCTATTTAAGCCCTTTGCAATTAGAAGGCCATTATTTATCGGCAGATGAATGGAGAGATTGGCAACGAGCGTTGACAGTTTTGTATGAATCCATTCGTTTTTTTGCTACCATCGATGCCACAGAATACCCTGAGATACATAAGATTACGCAGCATTTTTTAGCCAAAGGCGCGGAAAGCAATGGAGATTTTCGTCAGATCATTCCCATCATTCAGGATTTAGACCGCGTTTTTGACATCAATGGACAGATAAAGGAGACCGCCTCCCCTGCTTTAGGCGATTTACGACGCAAAAGAATTGCGGAGGAACAAGGTCTGCGAAAGAAACTCGATTCCTATTTAAGCCAGGCCTATAAAGAGGGCTGGGTGAGCAAGGATTTCTCTTTGACTTTACGGAATGGCAGGATGGTGATTCCATTAGCCGCGGAGCATAAACGTAAGATCAAGGGTTTCGTTCAAGATGAATCGGATACAGGTAAAACGGTCTTTTTAGAGCCTGCTGACGCATTGGCGATGAACAATGAGATCAAATCACTCGAGTCAGCTGAACGAAGAGAAATCATTCAGATTTTGTCTAAGCTGTCTGATCGCATTCGACCTTTGACGCCCTTTTTAGCCCACGCCTTTTCGTGGTTAGGATTGATTGATTTTATTCGGGCCAAAGCCCTTTGGGGATCCGAACACAAAGCTATCAAACCCACGTTTATTCAAGATCATCCAGTCGTAAACTGGACCGATGCGCGTCATCCACTATTAGAGAAATCACTCGAGAAAATAGGCAAGAAAATCAAACCACTGACGATTCGTTTAGAAGACGAGAGACGCATTATGGTGGTTTCTGGACCAAATGCGGGTGGTAAATCAGTGACATTGAGCACCGTGGGATTACTTCAATTTTTGTTTCAATCCGGTTGCTTAGTACCCCTAGCGGAAGGAAGCACGATGGGATTCTTCTCCCAGATCTTCCTGGATATGGGGGATGAACAAAATTTAGAGAATGAATTAAGTACCTATTCCTCTCACTTGAGTAATATGCGGCATTTCTTGCAACATGTGAATGAGAAGAGTTTGATTCTAGTGGATGAATTTGGAACCGGTACAGAACCATCCTTGGGTGGTGCCATTGCGGAATCTATTTTAGAAAAGCTGGCAGATAAGGGGTGTTTCGGAGCGATCAATACCCACTTTGGTAATTTAAAGAGCCTTGCAGACCGCCAAAAAGGTCTTTTCAACGCCGCCATGCGCTACGATACCGAACACTTGGAACCCCAATTCATCTTGGACATGGGGAAACCCGGTAGCTCCTTTGCCTTTGAAATTGCACAGAAAATCGGACTACCGAAAGCCATCATCGAAAATGCCCGCAAAAAACTAGGCAAAAAGCAGGTGGACTTTGATAAGTTATTGCTGGAAACGGAGACGGAGAAGCAGATTTGGGAAAGCAAAAATGCCAGCCTAGCCCTTGCAAACGAACAAGCACAATCCATCAAAGAGAATTACGAGCGCTTAAAGAATCATGTTCAGGAAGAACAAAAGGCGATGTTAAATGCAGCGAAGGCTGAGGCAAAAAAGATCATCCAAGAGGCCAATCAACGCATTGAACAAACCATTCGTCAAATTAAGGAGAAGGCTGCAGACAAAGAGAAGACCAAGGAATTACGAGCGGATTTAGAACAATTTGTTCAGAAAGAATTAAAAACGGTGGCCCCAATAAAGGTCGTTTCTGAAACACCTGGTATCGTTTATGCCAACTCCCCTATTGCGGTTGGAGATTGGGTGGTGATTAAGGGAAGTGGAGATGAACCT